>PLCI01000152.1:11384-12699 GCA_003135595.1 Acidimicrobiaceae bacterium
GTCGCCCGGCTTGATCCGTCCCTCGTCCAGGGCGTCCACCAGCGCGAGGGGGATCGAGGCGCTCGAGGTGTTGCCGTAGCGGTCGATCACGCAGACGGACCGGTCCACGTCGACACCGAGGCGGTCGCAGGCAGCCTGGATGATCCGAAGGTTGGCCTGGTGCGGGACCACGAGCGCGACGTCGTCGATCGACATCGACGCCTCCTTCAGGGCACGCTGGGCCGAATCCACCATGATGCGCACGGCGCGCCGGAAGGTCTCCTTGCCGTCCATCTGGATCGTGCCGCCGTGCTCGCAGGAGATGAGGTGCATGAGCGAGCCGTCGGACCCGACGTCGAAGCCGAGCAGGTCGCCGCCGTCCTCGGTCGCCTCGAGCACGACCGCGCCGGCGCCGTCACCGAAGAGCACCGCCATGGCGCGGTCGTCCCAGTCCACCCACCGCGACAGGTGCTCGGCTCCGATGAGCAGGACCCGCTTCGAGCCTGTCGCGAGCAGGCCCCGGGCGAGCCACAGGCCGTACATGAAGCCGCTGCACGCCGCGTTGAGGTCGACCGCCGGGCACTGGGCACCGAGGGCGTCCTGGATGAGCGGCGCGGTCGCGGGGATCAGGCGGTCAGGCGTCGTCGTGGCGAGGAGGATCGCGTCGATCGCGCCTGGCTCGACGTTGGCCCGGTCGAGCGCGGCCCTCGCGGCGGCAAGGCCGAGCGTCGAGGCGCTGCCGCCGACACGTCGCTGCCGGATGCCGGTCCGCTCGGCGATCCACTCGTCGGACGTGTCCAGGGTGCGCGACAGCTCGTCGTTGGTCACCACCCGGTCGGGCAGCCCCACGCCCCAGCCGGTCACTCGGAGGCCAGGCACGGACTTCCCCTCGTCACTGCGACCACGTCGCGAGCATAGGTGGGGAGGCCCCAGTCGACCTTGTTACTCCGCCGTTGCCTCGAGCACCGCGAGCGTGCACCTCGACACGCAGATCACACGCCCCTTGTCGTCGGTGAGCTCGATCGCCCACACCTGGATCCGACGCCCCGCCTTGACCGGGGTCGCGACGGCGGAGAGCACGCCGTCGCGCATCGAGCGGACGTGGTTCGCGTTCAGCTCGATCCCGACGACGTGGTGGCCCTCGCCCGCGGCCATCGCCGCGCCGAGGCTCGCGGCGGACTCCGCGAGGAGCGCCGAGACGCCGCCGTGGAGGATCCCGAAGGGCTGGTGGACCTTCGGGCCGACCTCGAGTCGGAGCTCGACGCGCTCGGCGCTCGCCGACACGAGCTCGACGCCGAGCTGCTCGTTCACGCCGGTCGACTGGAAGCGCTCGAAG
>PLCI01000183.1:0-3452 GCA_003135595.1 Acidimicrobiaceae bacterium
GTCATGGGCCTTCGAGGATTCGAGGACCGACTCGAGCGGTTGGTGGAGGGATCATTAACCATGCCGTTCCGCGGCCCAATGCAGCCGATTGAGATCAGCCACCGGATGCTTCGTGAGATGGACCTCGGGCGCCGTGTGGGCGTGCGTGGGCTGATTGCGCCCAACCACTTCGCCGTCTCGGTCTCGAGGACGGACCTCGATCGCTTCGAGGGGTTCACCGACGCCCTGGTGCACGAGCTCGCCGAGTCGGCGCGCCTGCACGCCGCGAACGAGGGCTACACCTTTGCGGGGCCCGTCGAGGTCGAGCTGTTCGAGTCAAAGCGCCTGAAGGCGGGCCGGATCGACATCGTGGCGTCGTTCTTCGAGGGCGACGTGCGGCCGAGCCTGGTCCTGCCCGACGGCACCGCGCTCTCGATCTCAGCAAAGCCGCTCGTGATCGGCCGGCTCCCCGAGTGCGCCGTCGTGCTTGACGACACGAACATCTCGCGTCGCCACGCACAGGTCGCGCTCGACGACGGCGCGGTCGTGGTCACGGACCTCGGCTCGACCAACGGCACGTTCGTGAACGGACGCCGCATCACCCGCGCGACGGTGCGGCCGGGCGATGAGATCACGGTGGGCACCTCGCGACTGCGCGTCGAGGTCCGATGACGGCTGCCCTGCGAGGGGCGGGGACGAACTACACCGCGCTCGTCAAGCCACTCCAGTGGCTGGTCGTGGCGGTCATCTTCTTGTTCTTCCTGCGCGTGGCGCGCGCCGTGACCGTGCAGGCGAAGACCCAGCGCGCCGTGAGCTCGCCGGGCGACCAGCGGCGGCGCAGCCGCCGCTTCGCGTTCGAGTTCATCGAGCCCCCCTCGCGCTTCGGCGAGCGGGTGGATCTGCCCGAGCACCTCAGCATCGGTCGTGTCGCCTCGAGCGACCTCGTGCTCGACGACACGTTCGTGTCGGCGCGGCACGCGCGCGTGGAGTACGAGCGAGAGGGCCTCGTCCTCGCCGACCTAGACTCGACGAACGGTACGTACGTGAACGAGAAGATGATCGCCGCCCCGACGAGGCTGAAGCGTGGCGACGTGGTCCAGATAGGGGGATTCGTCTTCGAGGTCGTGCGATGACGACGCTCGACGCCGCCGGCGTCACCGATCCGGGCCAGGTCCGCGCGCAGAACCAGGACACCTTTTTCGTCTCGGGCGAGCTCGTGCTCATCGCCGACGGCATGGGCGGCTACGCGGGTGGCGAGGTGGCCGCGGCGATCGCCGCAGAGGTCGTCGAGGCGAGCTTCGCCGGCAACGAGACGCCGACGGGCCTCGAGTCCGCGGTGCTCGACGCCAACCGGCGGATCTTCGAGCGCGGCGTCGAGCCGGGCCTCGAGGGAATGGGCACGACGCTCGTGGCCGCGGGCATGGTGCGCTCGGATGGCGGCACGAGGCTGCTCGTCGCCAACGTCGGCGACTCGCGGGGCTACCTGTTCCGCGACGGAGGGCTGCGCCAGCTCACCGAGGACCACTCCGTCGCCGCCGAGCTGGTGCGCCTGGGCCGCATCGACGAGGGGGAGGGGGCCGAGCACCCCGGGCGTCACGTGCTCACCAAGGTGCTCGGCGTCGACCGAGACGTCGAGCCCGACCTGATCGAGTTCGAGCCCCTGGAGGGTGACCGGTTGCTCCTGTGCAGCGACGGGCTGAGCAACGAGCTCGACGACGAGCACATCGCGTCGCTGCTGCGGGTCGGCTCGCCGAGCGACGCCGCGCGCGCGCTCGTCGCCGCCGCGAACGCGCACGGGGGCCTCGACAACATCACCGCGGTCGTCGCCGACATCGTCGACGGCTCAGCGAGCCCGGCCGAGCCGTCCACGATGGCGGTGCCCGTCGTGCTGCCGCGGGACCGCACGCTGTCGACCCCGGCGGTGGCGCGGTCAGCGCCCGCGCTCGCGGTGCGACCGGTGCTCTCGAGGTGGGAGCGATTCCTCCGGCGCCGCGAGGACCTCCGCCGGCGTCGCGCGTACAACAAGTGGGTGAGCTTCCGCGGCGTCGTGTTCCTGCTCGCGTTCGCCGCAGTGCTCGTCGGGGGCTTCGCCGTGCTGCGCTGGTACGGCACGCAGAACTACCTCGTGACGCTGCGCGGCGACCGCGTCGTCGTGATCCAGGGCCGGATCGGGGGATTCCTGTGGTGGCACCCGCGGATCGTGCTCCGCGAGCGCTACGGCCCCGGCCAGTTGCCGACCCAGGTCCGCCCCGGCCTCTTCCAGGGGATCGATGAGGCGTCGTTCGCTGACGCGAAGCACTTCATCGACACCATGCACCGCCAGTGGGCCATCGCGCACGGCCTGATCACGGTACCGTCGACGACCACGACGACACCGGCGGTCTCGGCCAACTTCACGACGACGATCTACGTGCCGACGACAACGGCACCAAGGACAGGAGGGACATGAAAGGACGCATCACCGGGCTGACCGCCATCGTGCTCGTGCTGTTCGGGCTCATCCTGGGCCAGGCGGTCTTCGTCCAGGTCCACCGTGCCTCGGCGCTGAACGCCAACCAGTACAACCCGCGCGTCTCGAGCTCGAGCCGCCTGTTCCCGCGCGGCGAGATCCTGTCGTCGAACGGACTCGTGCTCGCGCGCTCGATCCCGACGCACAACACGTCGTACCCGTGGCGCCGCTCGTACCCGCTCGGCCGGCTCACCTCGGATATCGTCGGGTTCAACTCGATCATCTACGGGGCCCCCTACGGCATCGAGGGCGAGTACAACCAGTACCTCATCTCGCACGCCCAGCCCACGAGGTCGTTGATCGAGTGGTTCGACCCGAAGCATTCGCCAGACACGGTGTCGCTGACGCTTAACGTCACGCTGCAGCAGATCGCCGCGCGCGCGCTCGCGGGCCGCGTCGGTGCGGTCGTGGCCCTCGACCCGCGCAACGGCTCGGTGCTCGCGATGTTCTCCAACCCGAGCTACGACCCCTCGCCGCTCACGTCGCTCAGCACGCGCCAGCAGAACCTCGCGTGGAAGACGGACACGACCCAGGACCCCAACGGCTTCCAGCCGTTCAACAACGTCGCGTCCCAGGAGACCTTCCCGCCGGGGTCGACCTTCAAGGTGGTCACCACGGCGGCGATCTACCGCTACTACCCGGCCCTCGCCAGCGTGCACATCCCGGTTCGAGCGACCCTGCACTTCCCGGCCCCTTACACCGCGACCCTCACCAACTCGGGCGGCTCGCCGTGCGGCGGCACGATCCAGCAGATGCTGCCGGCGTCCTGTGACCCGGGCTATGGACTGCTCGGCATCGACCTCGGCGGCCAGTTCCTCTACAACCAGGCGACCCAGTTCGGCTACAACCAGACGCCGCCGATCGATCTGCCGCTGGTCAACCCCTCGTTCTTTCCCTCGGTCTCGTACCTCGCGGCGAACGGTCCGCCGTCACTCGCGTACTCGGCCATCGGCCAGCAGCAGGT
>PLCI01000183.1:3457-7126 GCA_003135595.1 Acidimicrobiaceae bacterium
CGCTGATGCAGCAGGTCGTCCAGGCGGGCACCGCGTCATCGGTCGGGTTCCTGCCCCAGGACCAGGTCGCGGCGAAGACCGGTACCGCACAGACCAGCTTCACCAGCCAGAACCTCCTCACCGACGACTGGATGATCGCGTTCGCGCCCGCGAGCGCGCCGACGATCGCGATCGCCGTGGTCTTGCCGAACCAGTCGCTGTTCAACTGGGGCGCGACGATCGCCGGACCGATCGTGAAGTGCATGGTCGAGGGCGCCCTGGCGATCGACGCGGGCGTGCCGCCGACGAACACGTACACGACCTGCCCGTCATGAGACGAAGGGCCGCCGCAGTCGTGCGACCTAGGCTCGGCGCCTGATGGAACCGGTCACCGCGCCGCGGACCTTCTCGGGCCGCTACGAGGTAACGCACCTGATCGCGAGGGGCGGGATGGCCCAGGTCTACCGGGCCCTCGACCTGCGCCTCGGGCGCCACGTGGCGCTCAAGGTGCTGTTCCCCGAGCTATCGGTCGACCGGATGTTCGTCGAGCGCTTCCGCCGCGAGGCGCAGGCAGCGGCCAACCTGTCGCACCCCAACGTGGTCGCGGTCTACGACTGGGGCGAGGACGAGGGGACCTACTTCATCGTGATGGAGCTCATCACGGGGACCTCGCTCGCGACGGCCCTGCGCGCCGAGCGCACCATGCCCGCGACCCGCGCCGCGTCGATCGCAGCCCAGGTCGCGAGCGCACTCTCCTACGCGCACCGCCACGGCGTCGTCCACCGCGACATCAAGTCCGGCAACGTGATGCTGACCGACGACGGGCAGGTGAAGGTCACCGACTTCGGCATCGCCCAGGCGGTCAGCACCGAAGAGGGGCTCACGATGGCGGGCTCGGTGATGGGGACGGCTGCCTACTTCTCGCCCGAGCAGGCCGAGGGTGCCGTCGTCGACGGCCGCAGCGACGTGTACTCGCTCGGCATCGTGCTCTACGAGATGCTCGCGGGGCGTACGCCGTACGTCGGGGACTCCCCGGTCGCCGTCGCGTCCATGCACGTCCGCAACACCCCGCCCCTGCTGCGCGACCTCAATCCCGCGGTGCCCGCCGACCTCGAGGCGGTGACCATGCACGCGCTCGCCAAGTCGCCCGACGACCGGTACCAGAGCGCCGAGGACTTCCGTTCGGACCTGCTGCGGTTCACGGCCGGCCAGCCAGTGCACGCCGAGGGCGCGACCCGGGACGACGGGCCCGCCGCCACGTCGGTGCTCGCGCAGGACACGACCGCGGTCCTGGCGCCGAGGGACTCCACGGTCGTGGTGCCGGCGGTCGGCCCGCTCGACACCGGGGTCGCCGCCGTCGATGCGGGACCGCTCCCGCCTCCGCCGGTCGACTTCATGGAGGGGCCGGTTCGCGACGTCGCGACGAAGAAGGAGTCATCGTCCCAGTCGGCGTGGCTCGCGGCCGCCCTCGTCGTCGCGCTCCTCGCCGCGGGCTTCTTCGTGTACCGCGGCCTCGCGGGCGCGAGCACGATCCCGATGCCGAACGTCATCGGCCAGCCAGCCAGCACCGCGATCAGCAGCTTGAAGTCCGACGGGTTCGCCGTCCAGCCTCCGATCTTTGTGGTCTCGCACCTCCCCCCGGGAAAGGTGGCGAAAACGAGCCCGCGGCAGGGCGCCCCTCTCAAGCCGGGCGCAAAGGTGACCGTGTTCATCTCCAAGGGCCAGCAGACGCACGTGCCCGTGCCCAAGGTCGTCGGCGAGCCGCTCGCGACGGCCGAGTCACAGGTGCTGGCAGGCAAGCTCACCTACAGGACGGTCCCGGTCGGCTCGTGGTCTCTGCCGGTGATGCCCGGCACGGTCCTCGCCCAGTCGCCTGCATTCGGACAGACCGTGCCCTCGAGCTCGCGGGTCACCCTGACAATCCTCGCGCCGGGCGGCAAGTATCCGGTGCCTGACGTCGTCGGTCAGCTGCCCGCGACCGCGGGCGCCACCCTCGCGACCTACGGGCTCACCGTCGGGGGGACCAGTTCGGCCTGCACGACGACGGCCATCGTGCAGGGCAACGTCTCGGTGATGAGTCCGCCCGCAGGGACGCCGGTGCCAGCAGGCACGGTTGTCAACCTGACTGTGTCCACCGGACCGTGCCCCGTGAGCGTGCCGAACCTCTACGGCTACACGCCCCAGGTGGCGACACAGGTGATCCTCGCTGCCAAGCTCAGCCCGTACGTGGTCACCACGTGCTCCCAGCCGGGCTACACGCCGACGAACGCTATCGCGAGCCAGTTCCCAACGGCGCTCTCGCCTGCGGCGCCCGGCTCGCCCGTCCACGCCTACGTCGGGTGCACGCCGCCGTCGACGACGACCACGACGTCGCTGCCCCCGGGCGTCATCACGGTGCATGCCCTCCAGTGGCGCCAGCACAGCAGACCGGAGCGACGCCACCGGGGCGACTGACCCGTACAGGCGCGAACGGGATCCCTACAGCTGCGCGACGAAGTTGGCGAGCACTCGAGGGCCGTCGGCGGTGAGCACGCTCTCGGGGTGGAACTGCACGCCTTCGACGGGCAGGGATCGGTGTCGGACGCCCATCACGACGTCTTCGGTCCACGCGGTCACCTCCAGGACGTCAGGCAGCGTCGCGCGGTCGGCCACGAGTGAGTGGTAGCGACCGGCCTCGAACGGGTCCGGCACGCCCTCGTAGAGCCCGCCGGAGACGTGGCGGACGTTGCTCGACTTGCCGTGGACGATCTCGGGCGCCGCGATGATGGCACCGCCGAACACCTGGCAGATCGCCTGGTGTCCGAGGCACACGCCGAGCATCGGCACGGACGCCGCGAGCGCCTCGACGACGAGCGGGGTGACCCCGGCGTGCTCGGGGCGGCCCGGCCCCGGGGAGAGCACGATCGCGTCGGGCGCGAGCTCGAGGACCCCGTCGACGTCGATCTGGTCGTTGCGACGCACCTCGAGGTGACAGCCGATCTCGCCGAGCGCCTGGACGAGGTTGTAGGTGAACGAGTCGTAGTTGTCGATGACGACGATCCGCGGACCCACGACTCGAGCGTAAGTGACGGGGGAGCCGCGGAGCCCCGCGCAGTAGCATTCGGCGCCATGGCACGGACCGACAAGCCTTCGGGTCGCGCCTCGAGGACGCACCGTGGGACCTCGACGGGGCGCTACATGTCCGCCGAGCAGACCGGCCGCTACACCAAGCCGATCCCGAAGGACACGCGCAAGTCACCGAGGTGGTTCGGCCCGCTCGTCGTCGGCATGCTCTTGTTCGGTGCGTTCCTGCTCGTCGGGAACTACCTGCAGTTCCTCCCCGGCGCGGTGACCCCGTGGTACCTGGTCGCCGGCTTCCTCTCGATCGTCGCCGGCTTCGGTCTGTCGACCCGGCTCAGATAGACGCCGGCTGCCAGGCCGGTCGAGCTAGCCCAGGCGCTCGATGATCGTCGCGTTGGCGAGCCCGCCGCCCTCGCACATGGTGAGCAGCCCGTAGCGGCCCGAGGTGCGCTCGAGCTCGTTGACCAGCGTGGCGCCGAGCTTCGCGCCCGAGGCGCCGAGCGGGTGGCCGAGCGCGATGGCGCCGCCGTTGACGTTCACGCGCTCCATGTCGGGCTTGTGCTCCTTTTCCCAGGCGAGCACGACCGAGGCGAACGCCTCGTTGATCTCGATGAGGTCGATGTCCTCGAT
>PLCI01000183.1:7161-9003 GCA_003135595.1 Acidimicrobiaceae bacterium
CCGAGCTCGTTGGCCTTCTCCTCGCTCATGATGAGCACGGCCGAGGAGCCGTCGGTGATCTGTGAGGAGTTCCCAGCCGTCACCTTGCCGTCCTCCTTGAACGCCGGCTTCAGCTTGGCGAGGCCCTCGAGCGAGCTGTCCGCGCGGATGCCCTCGTCGGCGGTCATCAGCTCGTCGGTGTCGTTGCCCTCGTCGTCGCGCACGTGGATCTTCACGAGCTCATTGTCGAAGCGTCCCTCGGCTGTCGCGCGCGCGGCGCGCTGCTGGCTCTGCAGGCTCCATGCGTCGAGCTCCTCGCGCGAGATGCCCCACTGGTCGGCGATCATCTCGGCCCCGATGCCCTGGTTCACGAGCCCGCCGACGGCCGCGTACCGGGCCATCACCCGCGGCCCGAACGGGAAGCCGAGCTCGCGGACGACCGAAGAGCCCATCGGCGTGCGGGTCATGCCCTCCACGCCCATGGCGACGACGACGTCGTAGGCGCCGGCGATCACCCCTTGGGCGGCGAAGTGCATCGACTGCTGGGAGCTGCCGCACTGGCGGTCGACGGTCGTGGCGGGCACGGACTCAGGCCAGCCGGCGGCGAGGACCGCGTTGCGCCCGATGTTGAGCGACTGCTCGCCGACCTGCATGACGCAGCCGCAGACGACGTCGTCGACCAACGCGGGGTCGAGGTCGTTGCGCGACTGGAGCGCGCGAAGGGACTCGGAGGCGAGGTCCACGGCGTGCCAGTTCCGGAGCTTCCCGTTCCGCTTGCCACCTGGGGTGCGGACTGCGTCGACGATGACGGCGGTTGCCATGGGGCCTCCTTGCGCGGTCAGGGCGACCGACCGTGCAACTGTAACTGGCTCCAGGCACGCCCATCTCGGGCGCCGCTGCTCGCCGGTCACCACTGTCGACGGTCGATAGCCTCGCGTCGTGACCGACGGGCTGCGTGACATGGACCGGTGGCTCGGCGACGGCGGGATGCCGCTGCTCACTGGCGTCGGCGCCTCGCTCGACGCCTACGGCGTCGACGGCGAGGACCTCGGGTGGGTCACCGGCGCCTTCACGCCGCTCGAGCTCGCCTGCAACCCGCACGGCACGGTCCAGGCGGGCGTGCACGCCGTGGTGCTCGACGCGGCCATGAACTTCGCGATCAACGCGGCGCTGTCGGGCAAGGACCGCACGCGCGGCACGCTCGAGATCAAGTGCGAGACCATGCGGCCCGCGATGCTGGCTGTGTCCTACGCGCTGCGCGGCGAGGTCACGAGGATGGCGCGCCAGATCGCCTACGCCGAGGCGTCGGTCCGTGACCCGGCGGGCAGCCTCGTGAGCCGCGCGACCGCCACGTTCCTGCTGCACCGCGACGGCTGAGCCGGCTCAGCGCTCCCCAGCCGGGATCGTCCCGAGGCGCCCCGCCTCGAAGTCCTCGAACGCCTGGACGAGCTCGGCGCGGGTGTTCATGACGAACGGCCCGTAGGTGGCGACCGGCTCGCGGATCGGCTGGCCGCCGAGTATCAGCAGCTCGAGCGACGCCGAGCGGCCGTCGCCCCTCGGGGCTGCTGCTGCGACGACGTAGTCGCCCTCGCCCAGGACCGCGAGCTGGCCCTCGGTGATCGCGACGCCGTCGGCGCCGACGCTCCCGGATCCGGCGAGCACGTAGACGAGCGCGTTGTACGACGGGTCCCAGGGCAGCTCGAGCCGCGCGCCCGCGGCGAGCGTGGCGTGCACGAGCGCGATCGGCGTGTGGGTCACGCCGGGGCCCCCGACGCCCGAGACGGACCCGGCGATCACGCGCACGAGCGCGCCGGCGTCGCTGCTCGTCAGAAGCGTGACCGCACCGGGGGTGATGTCCTGGTA
>PLCI01000182.1 GCA_003135595.1 Acidimicrobiaceae bacterium
ATCTCCTCGCCGAGCGAGTGCGGCGGCAGCACGCACGCGCTGTCGCCCGAATGCACGCCCGCCTCCTCGACGTGCTCCATGATCCCCGCGAGCAGCACCTCGCCGGTCGAGTCGCGCAGCGCGTCGACGTCGACCTCGACGGCGTCCTCCAAGAACCGGTCGATGAGGATCGGGCGCTCCGCGGCGACGCCGCCCTCGCGACCGAGCGAGCCCACCGAGCCCTTCGAGCCGAGCATCGAGGTGAGGCATCGCTTGAGCCCGTCGTCGTCGTAGACGATCTGCATGTCGCGCCCGCCGAGCACGTAGCTCGGGCGAACGAGCACCGGATAGCCGATCGCTCTCGCGACGGCCTTCGCCTGGGCCTGGGTGCTGGCCGTCCCCCCGGGCGGCTGGCGAAGCCCGATCGACGTGCACAACTCGCTCCAGCGCTCCCGGTCCTCGGCGAGGTCGATCGACTCGGACGGCGTGCCCAGCACGAGCGACGGCTCGATCGCGTGCGACAGCTTGAGCGGCGTCTGGCCGCCGAGCGTGACGATGACGCCGACGAGCCGGCTGCCGTCGCGACTCGCCCGCACCTCGGCGTCGAGCACCGCCGCGACGTCCTCGTCGGTGAGCGGCTCGAAGTACAGGCGGTCCGCGGTGTCGTAGTCGGTCGAGACGGTCTCGGGGTTGCAGTTGACCATGATNNATGCCCTGGCCGATGCGGTTCGGGCCCGAGCCCAGGATCACGACGCGGTCGCGCGACGACGGGGCGATCTCGTCCTCTTCCTCGTAGGTGGAGAAGTGGTACGGGGTGTGGGCCTCGAACTCCGCGGCGCACGTGTCGACGGTCTTGAACGTGACGACGACGCCCGCGGCCGCGCGCGCGTCGCGGACCGCCGCGGGCTCGACCCCGAGCAGGCGGCCGAGCTGGTGGTCCGAGAACCCCCGCCGCTTGGCGCGGCGCAGCCCCTCGCCGCCGATCGACGTCAGCGGCTCGGGCCGCGACGCGTGCGCCTCGATCGCTCGACGCTCGTCGACGATGCTCGCGAGCCCGTTGAGGAACCACGCGTCGATGCGCGTCGCCTGCCCGACGTCCTCGACGCTGACGCCGCGGCGCAAGAGGACCTCGAGGTCGAAGACCCGGTCCGGCGTCGCGATCGCGACGCGCTCGAGCAGCTCCTCGGTCGACACCGCGTCAGTGCTCGACTCCGCGGCGTCGGCGTTCAGCCCGTCGCGCCCCTGCTCGAGGGAGCGCAGCGCCTTCTGCAGGCTCTCCGGGAAGGTCCGGCCGATCGCCATCACCTCGCCGACGGACTGCATCCGCGTGCCGAGCCTCGGCTCGGCCCCCGGCAGCTTCTCGAACTGCCAGCGGGGCACCTTGGTCACGACGTAGTCGAGCACCGGCTCGAAGCTCGCCGGCGTCGCGCCGCCAGTGATATCGTTCTTCAGCTCGTCCAGCGTGTAGCCGATCGCCAGCTTGGCCGCGACCTTGGCGATNNAACTGCACGTTGGAGCCGCCCGTCTCGACGCCGACGCGCCGCAGCACCGCGAAGGCGTCGTCGCGCATGGCCTGGTACTCGACGTCCGACAGGGTCTGGGCGGGAGCGACGGTGATCGAGTCACCCGTGTGCACGCCCATCGGGTCGAAGTTCTCGATCGAGCACACGACGACGCAGTTGTCCGCGACGTCGCGCATGACCTCGAGCTCGAACTCCTTCCAGCCCGCGATCGACTTCTCGACGAGGATCTCGGAGACCGGGCTCGCCGCCAGGCCCTCGCGGGCCATGCGGACGAACTGGTCGAGGTCCGCCGCGATCCCCGTGCCGAGGCCACCCAGGATGTAGCTGGGGCGGATCATGAGCGGAAAGCCGATCCTCGAGGCGGTCGCCAGGGCCTGCTCGAGCGTGCGTGCGAAGCCCGCGTCGGGGGTCTTGAGGCCGATCTCGCCCATCGCGTCGCGGAACCGCTCGCGGTCCTCGGCCGTCGCGATCGCCTCGGGACGAGCTCCGATGACCTCGACGCCGTAGGCGTCGAGTGCGCCCTTGCCCACCAGCTCCATCGTGAGGTTGAGGGCGGTCTGGCCGCCAAGCGTCGGGAGCAGCGCGTCGGGGCGCTCCTTGTCGATGATCGCCTCGATGACCGCCGCGTCGAGCGGCTCGACGTAGGTTGCGTCGGCGGTCGCGGGGTCCGTCATGATCGTCGCGGGGTTCGAGTTCACGAGGACGGTCCGGTAGCCCTCCTCGCGCAGCACCCGGCACGCCTGGGTGCCCGAGTAGTCGAACTCGCAGGCCTGCCCGATCACGATCGGCCCCGAGCCGATGACGAGGATCGAGCTGAGGTCGTCGCGGCGCGGCATCAGAGTCCGTCCATGCCGGCCCCGTCGCACAGCTCGGAGAACGCGTCGAACAGGTAGCCCGCGTCGTGCGGGCCCGGGCCGGCCTCGGGGTGATACTGCACGCAGAACGCTCGTGCCTCGGGCACGCAGAAGCCCTCGACGACGCCGTCGTTCAGGTTCACGTGCGTGACGCGCGCGCCGCGNNGTCGACAGGTGGCGCACCGGGTGGTTCGAGCCGTGGTGGCCGAAGCCGAGCTTGTAGGTGCTCGCTCCCAGGGCGGCGGCGAGCACCTGCTGGCCGAGGCAGATCCCGAAGATCGGGACGTCACCGAGCAGCGCGGCCACGACGTCGCGCTGCTCGTCGAGCGCCGCGGGGTCGCCGGGCCCGTTGGAGAGGAAGACCCCCGCCGGCGAGCGCTCGAGGATGTCGGCGGCCGACGCGGTCGCGGGCAGCACGTCGACGGTGAATCGCTCCGCGAGCTTGCGGACGATGGTCGTCTTCATGCCGTAGTCGAGCGCGACCACGCGCCGGGGCAGCGTGCCGACGGTGTAGGGCACCGCGCAGGTCACCGACGTCGCGAGATCGCACCCGTCCGTCGTCGCCGCGCCGGCTGCGGCGAGCGCGAGCTCCTCGGAGCCAGCGGTGCCGAACGCGCAGCCAACCGCGCCGGCCGCGCGGAGGTGCCGGGTGAGCCGCCGCGTGTCGACGCCGGTGATGGCCGCGATGCGGTGCTCGGCGAGGAACGCCTCGAGCGGGCCCACCGAGCGCCAGCTCGACGGGCTCGTCTCGAGGTCGCGCACGACCATGCCGCAGCACGCGGGTCTCGCCGACTCCTCGTCGAG
>PLCI01000137.1 GCA_003135595.1 Acidimicrobiaceae bacterium
GTCTCGATGGTGCGCGACCTCGGTGCGACTGCTCTCGCGCTCACCCCGTCGGACCACGACCGGCTGGTCGCGATGGTGAGCCACGTGCCGCACCTCGTCGCGGGGGCGATGATGAACGAGGCCGCCCAGCTCGCCGAGAGCGACGCGGCGCTCCTGCGCCTCGCCGCAGGCGGGTTCCGCGACATGACAAGGGTGGCCGCGGGCCACCCCGCCATCTGGCCCGACCTGTGCGTCGACAACCGCGACGCGATCCTCGCGGGCCTCGCCGCCCTGCGCGGCAGGCTGGCGACCCTCGAGGCCGCCATCGCCGGGAAGGACCGCGCGACGATCCTCGCCGAGCTCTCCTCGGCGAGCGCCGCGAGGCGCAACCTCCCGTCTTCGACGCCGGATCCCACGAAGCTCGCCGTGCTGCGCGTCCCCGTGCCCGACCGCCCGGGCGTGCTCGCCGAGGTCACGACGGTCGCGAGCGACGCGAACCTCAACATCTACGACCTCGAGATCGCCCACTCCCAGGAGGGAAGCTCCGGCGTGCTGATCATGGTGCTCGACGAGGCAGCGGCGCCCGCGCTCGCCGAGGCGCTCGAGGCACGCGGCCTCAAGACGTCGGTCGAGCCGCTGTGACGGTCGACCCGGGGGTGCCAGAGATCGTCGAGGTGGCCCCGACCCGGTCGTTGCGCGGCGTCGTGCGCACGCCGGGGGACAAGTCGATCTCGCACCGGGCCCTCCTGCTCGCCGCGCTCGCCGAGGGGCGCTCGACGATCGAGGGGCTGAGCGACGGGGACGACGTCGCTCGCACCCTCGCGTGCGTCGCGGCGCTGGGCGCCGTGGTCGGCGTCGAAGACGGTCGAGTCGCCGTCGACGGGGGACGGGCGCGCCTCCGTGCCACCACCAACGTGCTCGACTGCGGCAACTCGGGCACGACGATGCGCCTCTTGTGCGGCGTCGCCGCCACGGTCGGCGGCGCGCATCACCTCGACGGGGACGCCTCCCTTCGTCGGCGCCCGATGGACCGCGTCGCGGTCCCGCTGCGCTCGATGGGCGCGACGCTCGAGGGCGTCGGCCCACGATGCGAGCCCCCCCTCGAGCTCGGAGGCGGACCGACCCGATCCATCCGCTACGAGCTGCCGGTCGCGAGCGCCCAGGTGAAGTCGGCCATCCTCCTCGCGGGGCTCGCGGGCGACGGGCCGACGACCGTGATCGAGCCTGTCGCGACCCGCACCCACACCGAGTCGATGCTGCTCGAGGCCAAGGCCCGCGTCGAGGTCACGAGCCGCCCCGACGGGCGCCACACGACGCTGTGGCCCTCGAGCCTCGTGCCCGTGGACTGGCACGTGGCGGCCGACCCGTCCCACGCCGCCTTCCTCGTCGTCGCCGCGGTGCTCGCCTCGGACGGCAGCGTCGAGGTCCGCGACGTCGACGTGAGCGAGGAGCGGATCGGGTTCGTCGGCGTGCTCGCGAGGATGGGTGCCCAGGTCGTCACCCGCGTCCGCCGCTTCGGGCGTGGCGACCTGCTCGCGACCTCGGCGTCGCTCGTCGCCACCGAGGTGCGCGCGAGCGAGGTACCGTCCCTCGACGAGGTGCCGATCCTCGCGGTCGCCGCCGCGGGCGCCGCCGGGACGACGTCGTTCCTCGGCGTCGGCGAGATGCGCGTGAAGGAGTCGGACCGGCTCGAGGCCACCGCCCGGCTCGTCCGCTCGCTCGGTGCGACCGCCCTGATCGATGGCGATGACCTCGAGGTCACCGGTCTCGGGGACGCGGCGAGGTTCACCCGTCTCGAGTTCGACGCGGCGGGCGACCATCGCATGGCGATGGCCGCGGTCGTCGCGGCGTCGGTCGGCGCCGGCGGCGTCGTGGGCGGGTTCGGCGGCGTGGCCACCAGCTATCCAGGCTTCCTGGCAGACCTAACATCGCTTCGATGACCGAGCCGCTGGTCGTGGCGATCGACGGCCCCGCGGGCTCGGGCAAGTCGACCGTCGCGCGCGCCGTCGCCGAGCGCCTAGGCCTCGAGGTCCTCGACACCGGCTCGATGTACCGCGCGGTGACCTCGCTCGCGCTTCGTGAGGGCGTCGACCCCCGCGACGCGGACAAGGTCACGATCCTCGCCACGGCAGTGGACCTCCGAGTCGGGGTGCGGGTGCTGGCCGACGGCGTCGACCTCACCAAGACCCTGCGCTCCGAGGCGGTCAACGAGCTGGTCTCGGTCGTCGCGTCGGTCCCCGGGGTTCGTCGCGAGCTCGTCGAGCGCCAGCGCGCCTGGGTCGCCGAGCACGGCGGCGGGGTCGTGGAGGGCCGCGACATCGGCTCGGTCGTGTTCCCCAATGCCGCGGTCAAGGTCTTCCTCACCGCCTCTGATGCCGAGCGCGCGCGTCGCCGTGGGGACGAGGCACCCGAGAGCGTGGCGCGCCGTGACCTCCTCGACGGGGGCCGCGAGGTCTCGCCGCTCGTCGCGGCGAGCGACGCCCACGTGCTCGACACCACCGACCGGGCGGTCGGCGACGTCGTCGAGGAGATCCTGTCGTGGCTGTGAGGACCGCCTTCCAGCCGAACCCGCGAAGGACGCTCGGCTACCGGGCGTTCCGCACCTTCGTCCACGCCCTGTGGGGGGCGTACTTCCGGCCTCGGGTGACCGGGACCGAGCACGTGCCCGCGAGCGGCTCGTACATCATCGCGCCGGTGCACCGCTCCAACGCCGACTTCGCTTTCGCCATCTACGTGACGCAGCGCAAGACCTTCTTCATGGCGAAAGACGAGCTGTGGAAGTCGTCGATCCTCGGTGACTTCGTCGGTGCGATGGGCGCGTTCCCGGTCTCGCGAGGGGTCGCGGACCGCGGCGCGCTCAGCGCCGCCGAGGCGGTCCTGCGCGCGGGCGAGCCGCTCGTCTTGTTCCCCGAGGGCACACGCAAGGACGGGCCGACGATCGGCGAGCTCCAGGAGGGCGCGTCGTTCCTCGCGGCGCGCACGGGCGCCCCGATCGTCCCGGTCGGCATCGCGGGCACGGACCGTGCCCTGCCGCGGGGTGCCAAGCTCCCTCGTCCCGTGAAGGTGCGGATCGTCATCGGCGAGCCCGTGCCCGCCCCGGTCGCCGTCGACGGCACTCGGGTCCCGCGCAGCCAGATCGCCGCGACGACCGCGCAGCTGCGCGACGCCCTGCAGGCCGCCTACGACCAGGCGTGCGGCCGGCTCAGCGCTCCCGCAGCCAAGTCCTGACGACGACGTTGAGGTAGCGGAACCCGTAGAGCCAGTTCGCGCCCTTCTTCGTGATCCCCGACTGGCGNNAGCTCGGAGGTCTGGTACTGCTCTTGGACGAGGCGGTCGATGACGTCGGCGAGCATCGTGACGCGCAGCGCGCGGTAGCCGTTCGAGGTGTCGGTCAGGTGCGAGCCGGTGAGCAGGTTCATGAGCGCCGAGAAGACCACGACCCCGGTCTTGCGAAACTGGTCGGTCGTCGTGTCGGTGCCGAGGCGCCGCGACGCGAGGACGAAGTCGGCCTCGTCGTCGATGAGCGGCTGGAGCATGACCGGGATCTCCTCGGGGCTGTTCTGCCCGTCGGCGTCCAGGGTGACGACCCACTTCGCCCCGTTGTTGATGCAGAATCGGTACCCAGTCTGCAGCGCCACGCCATGGCCGAGGTTGACGGGGAACTCGATCGTGACGGCGCCGGCCTTGCGGGCGATCTCGGCGGTGCGGTCCTCGCCGCCGTCGACGACGACGATCGTGGTGAGGGCCACCCCGCAGGCGGTCTCNNCTCCCCGAAGCGGGCCTCGAGGTCCTCCATCGCCTCGGTGATGACGTGGCGGCGAAGCGCGGCGATGCGCCGGGCCTCGAGGTCAGTCAGGGATGCGTTCATCGGTTCCTCTCGTGGGTTATCGCGGGAGCGGCGGCCGTCACCTGGGCCGCCGGGTGCCATTCTCGCATCCCGCGGGGCAGCGCCCTGGCGGCTCAGCCCCCGACGCCCTCCAGCACGGTGGCCGCGTGCACCTCTCGATCGCGGGCGACGGGGTCCCCTGGGGGCTCGGGGATGTCGCAGAACACGGCGACCGCGGCCGCGATGGCGCGCAGGAGCTCGCGCAGCTCGGGCGGCGGCGGGAAGTACTCGTCCTCCTCGGTCGCGACCACGGTGCGGACGCCGCGGCGCGGGCTGAGCCGCTCGATGACCTCGCTCACGATCGAGTCGGGGGCCGATGCCCCCGCCGTCACCCCGATGACACCGGAGAGGTCATCGGGGAGCTCGCCCGCGCCGTTCACCCGCAGCACCCGAGGACAGCCCGACGTGCGCGCGACCTCTGCCAGGGCCACCGTGTTGGACGAGTTCGCCGAGCCGATCACNNGGCATCCACAGGTCCGGGTGGCGCTCGACCGCGTGGGCACGGAGGTGCTGCCACTCGTCGAAGCTGAGCGTGGTCTGCGAGAGCAGCGCGACGGGGGTGTCGCCCACGTCCAGTGCGTCGAGGTCGTCGGTCGACTCGATCAGGTGGACCGCCTCGGGTGCCACGGCCATGGTCCCGACGGCCTCTTCATGCCCGGCGTGGCCGACGTAGAGCACGGTGTAGCCCTTCGACGCGCGGACCTTGAGCTCGTGATGGACCTTGGTCACGAGCGGACAGACCGCGTCGACGACCGCGCCGCCGTTGACACGGGCCCGGCGCACGACCTCGGGCGGCGAGCCGTGGGCGCTCAGCATGAGCGGGGCACCCGTCGGGACCTCGGCCACGTCGTCGACGAAGACCACGCCCCGCTCGCGGAAGTGCTCGACGACGTGGCGGTTGTGGACGATCTCGTGGTAGCAGTAGACGGGCGGCTCGAAGACCGAGACCATCCAGTCGAGCGCCTTGATCGCCTTTTCCACCCCGGCGCAGAAGCCGCGAGGNNGCCGTCGTCGAGGGCTCCGCGGCCCACGTAGCGGGGATCTGCGTCGGCGAGCGGCTCGTCGAGATCGACGGGCACGTCCCTACCGACGTCATCGACTACCAGCGCCGCACCGACGGCGGTCGCGTCTCGCTGCTCGTGATGGGCGAGGACGCCGCCACCCGACACGTGGTCGTCGACAAGCCAGCGGGGACCCCGCTCGGGCTCGCGGTCGCCTCGGCGGTCTTCGACCGGGTCCGCACCTGCGACAACCACTGCCCGTTCTGCTTCATCTACCAGCTGCCCAAGGGCATGCGGCGCAGCCTCTACGTGAAGGACGACGACTACCGGCTGAGCTTCCTCTACGGGAACTTCACGACGCTCACGCGCTTTACCGAGCTCGACGTCGAGCGCGTGATCACCGAGAAGCTGAGCCCCCTGTACGTCTCCATCCACACGACGGACCCCGAGCTGCGCGCGACCATGCTGCGCAACCCACGGGGCGCGACGAGCCTGCGGTGGCTCGAGATCCTGCTGGACGCGGGGATCGAGGTGCACGGCCAGGTCGTCCTGTGCCCCGGGATCAACGACGGCGCGGCGCTCGAGCGGACGCTGCTCGACGTCCTCGACCAGTACGGCGCGCTCGCCTCGCTCGGGATCGTACCCCTCGGCCTGAGCGACTACTCGATGGAGGCGTCGCTGCGCGCCCACACGACAGAGGAGGCTGCCGGCGCGCTCGACCTCGTCGCCGCGTACCAGCCGCTCTTCCAGCGCGCCCTAGGGCGCCGGCTCGTGCACGCCGCCGACGAGCTGTACCTCGTCGCGGGGCGGCCGCTCCCCTCCGTCGAGGACTACGACTCGCTCGACCAGGCAGAGAACGGGATCGGGCTGTGGGCTGAATTCGAGCGCGCGTTCTCACGGCGTCGGGGCACCCTCGCGGTGCGACCGGGATTCTTCCAGTCCGTCGACGGCGCGCCCGCGATCGGCTACCGAGCCCCCCACGGCACGCCCGCTGAGACCGACGCCGGCGTCCGTGGGCGCGTCGTGCTCGTGACGGGCAGCTACGCAGCGCCCCTGCTCGACTCGCTGCTCGAGCGGTCGGGCTTCGGCGACGTCGACGTGCTCGCGGTCGAGAACCGCTTCTTCGGCGGCAACATCGCCGTGGCGGGCCTCTTGTGCGGCGAGGACGTGGCGTCGGCGATCGCACGCGACGGCGCGGACGCCACGTACCTGCTCCCGGACTCGTGCGTGACCAACGCGAGGTTCCTCGACGGCACCGAGCTGTCCGACCTGCCTGCGGCCGTGCGCGTCGTCGAGACCGACGGCGCGGCGCTGCGCCGCGAGCTCGAGACCCTCTCGGCACACCGATAGCGTTCGAGCGTGGCACCTCGCGTTCCCACCGTGGTCGTCGCGGGCCGCCCCAACGTCGGCAAGTCGTCCCTGGTGAACCGCCTCGCCGGACGTCGGATCGTCGTCGTCGAAGAGCAGGCGGGGGTCACGCGCGACCGCAAGGTCGTCCCCATCGAGTGGGCCGGGGTGGCCTTCGACGCCATCGACACCGGCGGATGGCAGACGGGCGGCAGCGAGCTCGACGCCAAGGTCTCCGAGCAGGCAGCCCGGGCCCTCGAGGACGCGGACCTCGTGCTGTTCGTCGTCGACGTCACGGTCGGGCTGACCGACGACGACGTCGCCGCGGCCCGGCTCGTCCAGCGCAACGCCCGGCGCGTACTCCTCGTCGCCAACAAGGTCGACGACACCTCCCGGGAGCAGGCGATCTGGGAGTTCGTCTCGCTCGGGCTCGGCGAGCCCCATCCGATCAGCGCGCTGCACGGCCGACTTGCGGGCGACCTGCTCGACGCGATCATCGACGCGCTGGGCGAGGAGCCCTCGGGGACCGGCGAGCCGGACGGTCGCGACGAGACCGGCCCCCTGCGCGTCGCGATCGTCGGACGTCCGAACGTGGGGAAGTCCACGCTGTTCAACGCCCTGCTCGGCGACGACCGCAGCATCGTGCACGACCAGCCGGGGACCACGCGCGACGCGGTCGACACGGTCGTGGAGACCGAGGCGGGCAGCATCTGCTTCGTCGACACCGCGGGCATGCGACGCCGCGCGAGGACCGAGGCGGGCCTCGAGACCTACGCGGTGATCCGCAGCCTTGAGGCCCTGGACCGCGCCGACCTGGCCCTCCTCGTGATCGACGCGACGATCGGCGCGACCGCCCAGGACCAGCGCCTCGCCGAGCGGATCGCGGCGTCGGGCTCGCCGTCGGTCGTGATCCTGAACAAGTGGGACCTCATCAAGACCGACGACCGCGACGACGTCCTCGCCTCGGTGTCGGACCGCCTCGCGTTCCTGGGGGACGCGCCCGTGCTCAAGGTCGCGGCGAACCTGGGCCGCGGCGTGCACCGCGTGCTGCCCGCGCTCACCGCGGCTGCCGAGGACTACCACCGCCGCGTCCCCACCGGCCCGCTCAACCGCGCCCTGCGCGACCTCCAGGTGCACCACGCCGCTCCCGGCGCGCGCGTCCGCTACATCGTCCAGGGCGCGATCGACCCGCCGACGTTCACGCTGTTCAGCTCGGCGCGCCTGCCGCAGACCTACCTGCGCTACCTCGAGCGGGGGATCCGCGAGCGCTTCGACCTGGGCTCGACGCCCCTCAAGCTGCGGGTGCGGGTCGACTGAGGTGCCGTGGTGCGACACGTGCGACCGCCTGGTTGCCGACGACGAGCTCGTGGAGGGCACGTGCCCGACCTGCAGCACCGAGCTCGCCGAGCCGGAACGACGTCCCGTCACGCTGCGCTTCCGGCTCCTCATCGTGGCGACCGCGATCTACCTCATCTGGCGATTCGTCCAGGGCGTGCAGTGGCTGACGCACCACGCCTGACGAGCGGCCACCGCGCCGACCTGCCCTAGGTTCTCGGCGTGCCCATCTACGCGCTCGGGGACCGCGTCCCGGTGATCCACGACGAGGCCTTCGTCCATCCCGACGCCGTCGTGATCGGCGACGTGACGATTGGAGCCCGCTCGTCGGTGTGGCCGAGCGCGGTCCTGCGGGGCGACTACGGCCGCATCGTCGTGGGGGAGGAGTCGAGCGTCCAGGACGGCACGGTGGTGCACGCCGTGCCGATGTTCCCGACCGTGATCGGCTCGCGGTGCGTGGTGGGTCACGTCGCGCACCTCGAGGGCTGCGAGCTCGAGGACGAGTCGCTCGCGGGCTCGGGGTCGGTGATCCTGCACCAGGCGCGCATCGGCACCGGAGCGACCGTCGGCGCCAACGCGGTCATCCCGAACGGCATGCAGGTGCCCGCCGGCGCGCTCGCGATCGGCGTGCCCGCCGCGATCAAGGAGGGCCGCTCGAACCTCGAGCTCATACGGGTCTCCGCGGCGACCTACGTCGCGAACGCGCGGCGGTTCAAGGACGAGCTACGGCTCCTCGGCTGAGGGCGGCTGGGCCAGCGGGTCCGTGTCGTGCACCGGGAGGCTGTGGGTCCCTCGGAGGTTGGACGGCGCGAACAGCGGCTGGACGCCAGCGAGCGACCAGTCCGACCGCGGGCTCACGAACAGCACCTGGAATGCCTCGATGATCGCGTCGTAGTTCGCGCGCCACCCCACGAAGTCGAGCCACGACGCGTCGTGGTCGGGCAGGAGAGGCACCCCGCTCGCGGCGAGGTGCCCGAGCACGATCTCGAACTCCTCACGTGTGATCGAGATCGCGACGCTGGAGTCGGGGTTCGTGGGATAGGGGACGCGGAAGTAGTCCGCCAGCCCGCGCAGCGCGAGCCAGCCCGACCGGATGCACAGGCCCGCGGTCGGCGACGCCGGCTTGTCGATCGCGGCGTTGTAGAGCGAGGCTGCGTCGAGCACCGCGGCCGCCGAGCCGACCCAGGTCTGCCCACGGATCGGCGTGCGGTAGAAGTTGAGGATCGTGAGCGTCGAGTGCGTCTCGCGCAGCTCGATGAACCAGGACTCCCACTCGCGCCACAGGTCGTCGAGCAGCTCGTAGGAAGAGACGCTCTGGGCGATCTCCAAGATGCCCCAGGGTGTCGCGGGGACGCCTGCTCGCACCGACAGCCGCGAGACGGAGATCTCCCGGCGCTGGAACGCGGCGTAGATGGTCGGGATGAACGCGATCAGCAAGGCGAGGAGCGTGAGCCCAGTCGCCGCCTCCACGTAGCTCAAGGCGAGCTCCCCGGGTCCGCGCGCTGCGGCGGTGCCGAGCGTGAACAGCGACGAGCCCGACAGGTTGAGCCCCATCGCGAGGTTCCGCGCACCGGCTGCCACGAACAGGAGTGCGTACGCGATGAGCATCATGGCGAGCCAGGCCGCCTGATAGCTCAAGAGGAGCACCGGCGGGTACAGCGCGAGGCGACGGTCGCGCTGTTCGTAGGGCGCTCGTGGCGGGGCGAGCAGGCGGAACCACCAGGCGACGCCGATCGCGATCGCGCGGCTCAGCCGCACACTCGCCACGCGCGGGAGCAGAAACGTCCGCACCGCAGCGTCGAGCACCGCGACCGCAAGCGACGCGCCGATCAGCCCTGAGGCGACGCGGATCCAGATGCTCACTGCGGAGGACCTCCCCGGAGCTGTGACGGGCTGGCGTCGCTGAACGTCGCTGGGAGATCGGCCTGACTACCCGCCAAGCCCGCCCTTCTGCTGCTTCTTCTGCTGCTTGGCTTGGCGCTTCTCTTTGATCGACTTGGTCGGCGGCTTCTTCGTGCTGGGTCGTTGCGGCGTCTTGCCTGCCATTTGAGATCTCCTGTGAGGTGGCTCGTGAGCTGCCCTGATTCTGACAAGGCACGCGTCCGCAGTCCACCACAGCGAGCCTGGCGTCCTTGGGACCGAGCGCCGGGGGGCGCAGCACGGCGGCTCCGCCACCTAGAGTGCCGCGTCACTCGTGATCCCAGGGAGGGCCGCCGCCATGCTGGAGCGCAAGAACTTCGACTCGCCCGACGAGTCACGGGACTTCGTGGCGAAAGGGCACCTCGAGGTCCTCCACCTCGAGGCGGGCTCGGTCAGGCGCTCCACCTACGAGCCGGGCTGGCACTGGTCCGAGCACGTGGGGCCGCTCGCGGGATCGGCGACGTGCAACGCGACGCACTTCGGCGTGGTCCTGTCGGGCCGCCAGGGCGTTCGAATGAATGACGGACGTGAGCTCGAGCTGCGCGCTGGCGACGTCTTCACGATCCCTCCGGGCCACGACGGCTGGGCCATCGGTGACGAGCCGTGCGTGGTGGTCGACTTCTCGGGGAGCGATCCCTTCGGTGGCGCAACTGGGCCCACGGCGTCCTGACCGCGGGACGATCACGACATCCGAGGAGCTGGTGCCAGCGAACGCGGCGCTCGGGCCGGACGCGGCCACCTTGTTGAGGCATCCAAGAGAGGGAGCGAGGACAGATGGTTGAAGACCTGCAGGACCCCCGTCGACGCGAGCCGCCGTTCATCCTCGGCGAGCGCGACATGCTCGAGCAGTGGCTGGACTTCCACCGCCTGACGCTCCTGTTGAAGTGCGAGGGTCTCGGCGACGCAGCGAGGAAGGCGCGCCCCGTCGCGACCTCGAAGCTCTCCTTGCACGGACTGGTTCGTCACATGGCCGAGGTCGAGCGCAACTGGTTCCGCCGCGTGCTCCTCAAAGAGCCCGAGACGCCGCCGATCTGGTACGACCCCGCCATCGACGACAGCGAGCTCGTCCCGCTCGAGGACGCCGACTGGGAGGCGGACCTCGCCACGTGGCATGCCGAGTGCGATGCAAGCCGCACGGCGAGCGCTCGCAGGGACCTCGACGACACGGGCGTCCGGCGCGGCGAGCCTTGCTCGCTTCGCTGGATCTACGTGCACATGATCGAGGAGTACGCGCGCCACAACGGCCACGCCGACCTGATCCGAGAGCTGCTCGACGGCGCCGTCGGCTGGTAGGGGGCCCGAGCCGCGGACCGTCAACCAAGGCGACGTGCCCCGCGCACCGCTGACTGCCTCGCTCCAGGGTGCCGTCGCGATGCCGCGCCACGACCGATGCTTCGCGTCGATCGCGCAACGTGAGTCCGTGGCCGACAAGATGGCTTCGTGCGTCCCAGGCTCATCCTGATCTCGGGGCTGCCGGGAGCCGGGAAGACCACGCTCGCGAGAGCGCTCGAGCAACGCGTTCCGGCGGTTCGGCTTGATGGGGACAGCTGGATGCTGGAGCTCGGCATCGACCTGCACGACGAAGCGGTCCGAGCTCGACTCGAGGTGCTCTTCTGGGGGCTCAGCACGCGCATCTTGACCCTCGGGCAGAGCGTGATCCTGGAGTCCGGGTTCTGGCTCCGCGAGGACCGAGACGAAAAGCGCCTCGGAGCCCGAGCGCTCGGTGCCGGAGTCGAGCTTCACTATCTTGACGTGCCATTCGAAGAGCGGTGGACCAGAGTCAGCCGGCGCAATCGAGAACCAGCCTGGTGTCGATCGCCCGTCACCTCTGACCAGCTGGCCGGATGGGACCAGTACTTCGAGCCGCCGAGCGCGGGTGAGCTCGCGCTCTTCGATCCGCCATCGGCGATCGGGGAAGCCGCAGGTGACGCGTGGCCATCCGCCGGTGTCTTCCCTCCGACATAGACGCGTGCCATGGTCCAAACTTCGGGTCCGGACCACTGGCTGCTGGGAAGGGAACAAACGATGACGAGCGAAGGTGCGGTGCTGCAGGTCGACGTGGCCGATCGCGTCGCGACTTTGACGATGAATCGGCCAGATCGTCGCAATGCGCTCAACGCGGCGCTCCGACGGCGACTCCGAGAAGCCGTTCGCGAGATGGAAGCGAGCCCCGACATCGACGTGGTCATCCTCACCGGGGCGGATCCGGCATTCTGCGCAGGCCTCGACCTCACGGAGTTCACCTCTGCTGACTCAGGACTCCGTGACGCGGCGCCACTGGAGGGACGCGATCGCGGACCGCTCGGCGCCCACGCCAAGCCGATCATCGGCGCCGTCAACGGTGTCGCGGTGACCGGCGGGCTTGAGCTCGCACTCGCCTGTGACTTCCTCATCGCGAGCGACCGAGCGAGATTCGCCGACACGCACACCCGCGTAGGGATCCTGCCCGGTTGGGGGCTCACCGTGCTCCTTCCGGAGGCCGTTGGGCTCCGCCGCGCGAGGGAGATGAGCGTCACCGGGAACTATCTCGATGCCCACCTCGCCCTCACGTGGGGGCTGGTCAATCGTGTCGTTCCCCATGATGAGCTGCTCGCGACGTGTCGCACGTTGGCGGCAGCCGTCGTCTCGAATGACCAGCCCGCGGTTGGTGCTCTCCTCGAGACCTACGACCGCACGACTGCGACGACCGCTGCGGAGGGCTGGCAGATCGAGGCCGAGGCCCACCGCGCCTGGACGAAGGCGCACCTCGACGCAACGACGACCACGCGATTGAAAGCCGTCATCGATCGGGGACGATCACAGGTCGCGGACCCCTCGATCCCGAGTTGAGGTCAAGGGCTCGGCATACCCGCCTCCTGTTGTCCAGAGCCGACGATCGCCGCTCGCCTGCGGCGCGGCGTCTCCCACTTGCGTACTGCTGCAGCGATGCCAAGAATCAGCCCATGTCCAGTGAAGAGATCGACGGCTACCTTGCCCAACTCGACGAACCGAAGCGATCCACCCTGCAGCAGTTGCGCGCCGACATCCTTGCGATCGTCCCTGAGGTCGAAGAGGGGATCTCATACGGCGTCCCCGCCTTCAGGCTGCATGGGAAGGTCGTCGCAGGCTTCGCTGCCTTCCAGCATCACCTGAGCTACCTGCCCCACAGCGGATCGGTCTTTCCTGAGCTCGGCGACGAACTCGCCTCGTATCGGATGTCGAGCGGGGCGCTGCGCTTCCCGGTCGACGCGCCGCTGCCCAAGCCGATCGTGGAGCGACTCCTCGCCGTTCGCATGGCCCAGGCGTTCCCGTCTTGACGCTCTCGCACCGAGGCGAGTCGGATCAACGGTCGCGCGTTGCTCATTCCTGAATCTCGTCAGCGACGCCGAGGTCGAACTTGCGGTCCTCAACGATCGGCCAACCAAGCTCCGTGAGCGCGGCCCTGACGGGAGTCGGGCGCCTCGTCGAGAGCCAGAACATCTGTGCTGGCCCCGGCTTGTTGGGCATGACGCTGAACCGAGTGGCAAGCATTCCCGGTCCGAACCGCACCGCTCGAACGTCCTCTCGGCGGACGGTGACCTCGAACCCCAGCCCCCACAGCCGAATGAGGTCACGATCGAACTCCAGGTGGCCGCCAGCTGGGGCGCCAGCCCCGCCAAAGAAGCGGCGAACGTGGATGCCTCCCCGAAAGGATGCCGCGCCGCTTCCCAATGGCTGCCGTTCGACGTGTCGAGGATCGTCGCCCACGACTGGGAAACTATCCAGTCTGGCAATCGGGGGTCTCCGAGAACGTAGGGGCGCCCCGACACGGCGTGTGCAGGGATGGCGACACCGCCCGCAGGCACCGCAATGCGACACGGCTGCACGCCGTGCGGCCGTGCGAGCCTCGTCATGCCGGATCTGCGACTCGGTCCTAGTGCTGCGAGGGTCGAAGACCTGTGGCGGACTGCTTTGCGATCAGGTGAAGGTCACCCTCGTCCTCCCGGCGGCGGCGTAGAACGAACTGCTGCCCGAGTACGTCGCGATGACGGCGTAGGTCCCCTTGCGCAGGTGGGTGGCGGCGTTGCACCTCGCGACCCCACCTCTGACCGCCGCAGTGCAGAGCGTCGTCGAGTGCACCCTGAAGGTGACCGTGCCCGTCGCGAACGCGACGGAGGTCCGCGCCGTCAGCGTGATCCTGGCGCCCGACTTTGCCGTGGTCGGCGATACCGCAGGCACGACCTGCAGGTGTCCCTTGGCGATCGTGAGCGTCTGGCTCTGGTTGGTGGCCGGCTCATAGTTTGCGTTTCCGGCATCGACAAAGTCGATCACGCAGGTGCCGATCGTACGGAACTCCACGACGCCGTGGGCGAGCCTGCAGGCAGCGGACTGGGCGTCGAGCACGATCCTCACGGCGTCACCGGAGTTCGACGACGCCGCGGGCGTGTAGCTGCCGCCTGCCGTGGGGCCACTGGGAGGCACCGACTTGATGGTGATTGCGCTCGCACCCTTGCCGATCGCGATGCTCTGCTGCTGCACGGGCGCCGGCAGGTAGGTGCTGCTGCCCCCCTGGGTGGCGTCGATCACGCACGTGCCGACCCCGGCAAAGCTCACGGTGCCGCTGGCGAGGGTGCACCCCTTGCTGCTGGCGTCGAGTGCAAACGTGGCCGGGAGGCCGGATGTCGCGGTCGCCGTCGGCGTGTACGCGGGGCCACCGACGCTCACCGACGTGGGCGCGGTCGACGTGAACGAGACCGTCTGGGCGCTCATCACGTGAATCGTCTGCTGGGCGACGGCCGGCGCGTAGGTGGTGGAGCCGGGCTCCTGGGCGTCGACGATGCAGGTCCCGAGCGGGGCGCTGAACGAGACGTTGCCCGAACCATCCATCGTGCAGCCCGATGTCGAGCTCGGGTCGATGGTGAGCGTCACCGGGTTACCCGACACGCCGCCGACGGCGCTCGGCGCGTAGGAGCCGCCGAGGACCGACGGCGCGGGCGGCGTGGAGGTGAACTTGACCGTCTGGGGGGTCTTGCCTGGCAGCGTGTCCCACAGCGTCTCGAGCGAAGACTCGAGCCCCGTGGTGTTCGTGAGCGACAGGTAGTACGCGTTGCCGGCACCGAGGGTGAAGGTGTTGGCGCCGACGGTGCTGATCGCGTTGGTGCCGGGGCCGACCTCGGTGAGCGAGGGATCGGTCGGGCGGATCGCGTGGTAGACGGCAGTCAGGTCGAACGACGTGATGCTCTTGTTATTGCCGCCGAACGCCACCATTGCGGCGCGGACCGGGGAGTTCGCCGGATGGACCGACGAGACCGTGTGGCCGGTGATCACGTTGGTGCCCACCTCGTAGCCGGAGTACACGATCTTCGTCGGCCAGTTCGCGGCGACGAAGCGCGCGGCGCCCGCGTTGCCCTCGAGGTTGTTCTCACCGGGCCAGGTCGGATACCCGCCGCCCATGATCACGAGCGTCTGCACCTTTTGCGCGACGAGCTGTGCCCCGCTCAGCGGGCTGAACGAGTCGGGCGCCGAGTTGAGGAGGTTCTGCAGGTTCTCCTGGTACCCGGTGCACACGAAAACGACGCTGCCGTCCGGTTGGGCGGCGAGCGCCTTGCGGTAGACCTCCGTGGCGGGGAGTGGTGGCGGCGTGTGCGGGCTCGCGAGCGCGGCGCACGGGCTGATGAAGTTGTTGTGCGTCGGCGGAGGCCCGTTGTCGGGCATGTCCGATCCGATCGGGATGTTCGGGTACCCGTAGAACTGGGAGATGGCGGCCATGCACCTCCAGGAGTCCGCCGCGACCGCCGGCCGGTCGAAGCGCGTGCTGACCCCCATGGCGACGAGCTGCGCCTCGCCGCGAAGGTTGAGCGCGAGCAGCGTCGCCTCTCCGCCGACGGCGTCAGGACCCAAGTAGAAGTCCGTGTCGAGGATCACCGGCGTGCGGAAGCTCACTGCACCTGCGCGCGCACCGTGCGGAACGATGACCGCGAGCGCTGACACCACGAGGCACGCGAGGAACACGCGCGACGTTGCACGACGACGTGTGCGAGCGTGCAGTGCGCCAAAGCGACTTCCACTTCCGACGGTGTGTGAGCTGCGAGGCACTTGCACGGGTCCTCCCCCTAGAAATTCATCCGATCAGGGGATGCAACATACGCCATTTGTTTTGCCGTGTCGCATCGAGCAGCACCAAATGTCGTCGTCGAGAAGTGCGTCAAGTCGCCTCGGCCCGTGGCCACCATCGGTTGCGAACAGCACGGAAAGTCGCGTGGTTCCCATCGCCAGAATGCGGCGCACACCCGGGGCTGCGAGTGGTCGATGCAAGTCACGATCTTGACCCTGAAGCGGTCCTTCACGAGCATGGTGCAGGGCGATGTCTATCTGCCTCGACGTCATTGACCGTGGACGCTCGCGGTGCTCGTCGCGGACCGGTCGTCAGCTCGAGGAGAGGTCGGGCACCAGGTGCCGCACGCGGCTTGTCAGCGCTCTGGTCCTCGCAACGCGCGCGTGTCGCTTCGATCGCTGAATCGAGTCAGGTGGGCTGCATCCCCAGCTTGACCATCAGCGACGGTGGTGACAAGCAGCTCTCGGTAGATTCGACACGA
Source organism: Acidimicrobiaceae bacterium (assembly GCA_003135595.1). GTDB lineage: Bacteria > Actinomycetota > Acidimicrobiia > Acidimicrobiales > RAAP-2 > Palsa-459. Next base: position 16,023 of record PLCI01000137.1, read on the forward strand.
TGGGGATGCTCCCCAATATCGAAGACTTGGGACTAAGGGATCGTGCATGGAGAAGAGCGGGACGCAGCAGAGCAAGTCTCCTTCTCAACTGATTGACGCGAGAATCAAGGAGTTGGGCGACTGGCGAGGCAAGATGCTCGGCCGGCTCCGTGCCTTGGTGAAGGAAGCCGATCCCGAAGTCGTCGAAGAGTGGAAGTGGAGAGGTGTTCCTGTGTGGTACCTAGACGAGAAGGCCTTGAAAACTCTCGTTCGCGCGGCACCCATTGAACGTGTGGACTAGCTCTTGGCCTTGGACTCGTTCAGGGCAACGGTGGTCAGCAGCAGCCTTCTCGGCACCCGCCCTCAGTGGTGACCGTCACGCCTACCGTGCCCGAGCCCTTCGGGCAGCGACCTGTACCTTGCTCGCCGACACCGTCTTGTCGATGTGAGAAGCGGTGACGCCGGAGTGAGACCAAGCGGCTCCTGAGATCGACCAATCGAAGCGAGATCGGCCAGCTGCCGTCAAGGGGGCCGCCAACGATGCAGGCCACGTTCGCAGGTACGATCTACGGTGCCGCGGTTTTTCGAGTGCGGCCGGAGGTGCGATGAGGCGCGTCGTCCAGATCTCGGTTATGTGCCTGGCACTCGCCATCACGGGGGCGGTGCCACTCGCCTCGGAGGCGAGCGCCGGGGCGCCTATCAAGGCCGGCCAGCACTTTCTAGGCCTCGTGAACGGGACGCACAAGGCCGCCGTCGTGAAGACCGTCTGCCCCGGACCCGCCGGAGGGAAGCGCACCGGGCCTGTAGCCGGCAAGCAGACGATGTCGGTCGTGCACAATCGTAAGGGCCATGGCTACACCGGGCTCTTCAGTTCGGTCTACGCCTGGTTCCAGCCGGTGACCGGCGGTGCAGCGCCGACGCAGTTGCACTTCGAGCGCTACTCGACGCCGAAGTCCATCCCGACCTCGATCCAAGTGCCCTGCGGGGGCACGGGCACCGTCGTGTTCAGCTCATGCCCCTACCTCGCGCCGTGCGCAGCGGGCTGGGTCACCGACGTCGTCAAGGTGAAGTTCGAGAACATCGCCGCCTAGCGCTCGCTGGAATGGTCGCCCGTCGCGCCGTGCGGCTCAGAAGCGTTCGGCGAGCCAAGAGGCCCAAGCGGTTGCACGTCACCAGCAGCCACCTAACAATCTCAGACGTGCAGCAGTGGGTCGGGCAGCGCCACAACGAAGCTCGATCCACTTCCTTCGTATGGCAGCGGTAGGTGCCGCCAGCTGCGAATACAGATACGCGGGAGCTGCTACTCAGTCGGGCAAGGTCTCAAGGAACTCGATCAGACCGTCAAAGTACCGCCGCTGGTCGTCGTACATGGCGAGGTGGCTGCCCTCGGGGCAGAACAGGAACCGGCCCTTCGGCAGCACCTCCGCCATCATTTTCATGTGCGCGGGGTCCATCGTGTCGTGGCGCGCCCCGATCACGAGCGTCGGGACGTCAATCGTGGCCAGGCGCTCGGTGCACGACCAGTCGGCAAGCTTGGCGTCCGTGGACATGCCGAGCTCACTCGGGCCTTGCATCGACACATAGATCGCGGGATTGATGAGCGCGGAGCTCCGCCGCACGGGCTCGGGCCAGTCCGAGAAGGGCATGCGAAGCACGTGGTGCACGTAGAAGTGTTCGATGAGCAGCTCCCTGTATCGCGGATCCTCGGTGTCGCCGCGCTCCTCGAACGACAGGATTGCTGCGAGCGCGGCGGGGTCGATCTCGGGCATCAGCACCTGCTTGGCGTACGCGTTGTACGCGGGCGCGCTCGACATCATGTTGGAGATCACGAGCCCCCGCAGGTTGGACTGGTATGCGAGCGCGTATTCCATCGCGAGCAGACCACCCCATGACTGCCCATAGAGCACGAAGTTGTCCCTCGAGAGCCCGAGTGCCTCGCGTACCTGCTCGACCTCGTCGACGAAACGGTCGAGTTCCCACAGCGAGGGTTCTTCGGGCTGGTCGCTGCGACCCGACCCGAGCTGGTCGTAGTAGTAGTACTCGACACCCGCGGCGGGCAGGTAGCTGTCGCAAGCCTCGAGGTACTCGTGGGTGAGACCGGGACCGCCGTGGAGCAGAAGGACCTTCAGCCTCGGGTTGTTGCCGACTCGCTTCGTCCAGACCCAGAACGCGCCCGCCTTGGTGCGCACGTTGATCATGCGGACTCCGCCGCTCAGAGCGTCCTCGCGTCCGGCAGCATCGAGGTAGTCGTGGATCGCTCGCATCGCTCCTCCGGATGCCGGGGCTCGGAGCGTAGCGCCGGCACCCGCGAGATCTCATCTCCGACTTCGCCGTCGGCGTCGGCGTGCGCTTATTCTTCTTGCGACACACTTCTTGGAACGAGTCTCCCGGCATCTCCGATGCGACCCGGGACCTCATGAACCCCCGGCCGCGAAAAGCCACATCCGGGTCGTCAAGCCATCACTTGCACCCTCACCCAGTCGTCTGCGAGGGACGCGAAGCGCCAGCGCCGGCAGTCACTGATGCGTCTGAATGAATCTTGCGGCCCGGGCGCTCTTAGACGTTGAGGGGGTCATCCGGCAAGTCGCAGTCGCCCAGCAATCACGTCGAGATCCACTTGGGAGTTCGCGACCCTGTTGACCTGCGATTGACCAGGATGACTACAACTTCAGACCATTCGCGATCCGGATCAATGCAGCGGCGGTGAGCACTGCCTTCGTGTGGGCAGTCGAAGGCTGGAGTTGCAAATTGCTCCTTATGACGAATGTCTGTCCGTGTTCGAACCATTCAATGGAGCGCTCCTGGACGACGGCGAGGCTCCCATAGGCGGCGACCTTGACCAGTGCTAACTGACCATGCACCTTCGTCACCAGCTGGAGCGGGATGCCAACTCCACCGACCCGGCCCTGCCACTGACCGAAGGTGAGAAGCGAAGCTGGGCCCAGACCGAGTTCGGCACGGAAGGGCACTGCGACGGCACAACTCCAGGTGATGCCGGGGTGCTGGCCCTTCGGGTACGGGGGACCTGCGGTCAGGATGTCGCCGGCTGGGAGGACCTTCCCGAGGTGACAGCCAGTTGGGAGCGCGGTTGGAGTCGCGATGGCCGATCCTCCATAGGTGGGGATCGGGCGGCCGGTGAGTCCCTGCACCAGCATTCGGCTGCCGAGCGGCGTGGGGAGACGGATTGAGGGGAACGTCTGGCGGTAGAAGATCGCGAGGGCACACGCCGTCTGGCTGGCTTCGGCCTTGGTTGGGCGGTGGACGAACTGCGTGAGCGTTACCTTGCCGGCGGTCTCAACAGCCACCAGCTCGTTTCGCAGGGGTACCCCGCAGGGACCGCTGTAGGCAAATGTCGACAGCGTTCGACCATCGCGGCTCACGGCCACGAAGTCGGTGATCGGACGAGACACGTAGCCGGCCCTACTGGCTTCGCCATGGTCGGACGGCGAGCCGATGACCAGGACCGCAGCCACGATGCCAGCGACGACCAAAGCGATCGCCCCAGCCACCAGGATCGACACCCTGCGTTGCCCCGTCATCGGCAGCGGCCTCCTCAATCCTTGGACCTCTGCATCGTAGGTTTCGCCAGGGGAGCGGATCTGTCCCGATGGCCACGCTGATCGCAAGCAGAGCATGAGTTATCAGACGACCGCATCACGCACCACCCAGATCCTCGAAGATCGTGCAGATCGCTCCCCAACGTCCGCTGCTCCCAGGAAGTCAGCATTCGTACTCCCTCGAGAGAGCGCAGTTCCGTCGGATCCGCCCGAGTTGTAGGGATGAAGTATGGATGAAGCGGTGATCCAGCCCGGTCCTTCAAGCGCATGACAGAGGGAGCAGCGCTCTATCCCCAACGCAGCAGTACTGGCGTCTCTTGCATTGGAACGACTGAGGAGCCACCGGCCCAACAGTTATTTGCCCCAGCGCAGGAGACGGCCCCCACCATGGTGGCCGGGATACTCAGAGGCGCCCAGGTGCGACCGCCATTGGCCGTCTCCATGATCCCGCCGGAAGGGACGTTACCGCCGTTGCTGGAGCCGTAGCCCTGGGTCGACGCGATGCAGGCATCAGCTGACCAGCACGACAGACCAGACACGGACTGCGGATTGAGACACGAGTCAGCGAACTGGTTGCAGTTCTGCTTCGGCCAGCCTGGAACCCCAGAGCGACTCCAGGTGCGCCCGCCATCATGCGTGAACTCGACCGTTCCAAGGAATGTTCCCACAGCGCAGTCGGCAGCGGACGCACAGGAGATCGCTAATGGCTCGCCAGGAAAGCTTGTCGTGGTCGCCCACCTCGCTCCACCGTCGGTGGTCCGCCACGCGAACCCATTTGGCAGCACCCCATTTGTTCTGGACGGGATCGCCATGCAAACGCCGTTGGCTCCGCACGATGGAATCGTCGGCGGATGGAAGCGTGCGGTGCCGAGCACTCGTCCGACCGATTGCCACACGTCCAGCCCTTGGGCCGCGACCTCGGAGTCCGATCGGACAGTGATGGCGCGCGGCGACGACAACACGGAAGTGTTGACAAGGCCGGTGAGCATCAGGCAGAAGCCGCCAGAGGGCGAGCAGGACATACCACCTTCAGGTGAGTATTCCCCCGACTGGTCTGGGAGCGCCGGAAAGTGCAAGGGGGTGTAGTTCGGCGTGAACGAATCGCCCTGGAATGGCGCGTAGACACCCTCTTGAGTGATGGCTATGCAGTCGCTGACCGGTTCGACAAAAACGTGGTGAGAGGGTTGCACGCACGTGGACGCCAGTACCTTGTCGCCCGCACCGGCGACGGGCGACGACAACTGCCAAGTTCCGTTGGGTCCGTCGTTCACGATGAGCTGGTTGTCGCCAATCTGGGCCACGCAAAGGCCGCTCTGGGCACACGACAGGGAGACGAGGTTGGACTGGGAGAGCTCGCTAGGAATCGGTTGGACGATCCACTGCGTATCGTGCGCCAAGTGCCAAGCGATCGTCGTCGCGACGGTAAGTACGACAACGACTGCAGAGACGAGGAGCTTGTGGCGGGCCAGGGACGCAAGCAACCGACCCGCTCCAGGTACGAACTCCGATGGCGAGCCCTGGTACGCCGTGGGACGCAACGTCATCACGATGAGCATTGCACCTCAATGCGACTTGCCCACTGGACCCCGTGGTTGAACGAGTGGCTTCGCGCTCCAGAGAACCCCGAACGCTCTGGTGTTGCGGCACCACCAGCAGGTGGTACCTACCGTAGGAAGTGCTCGCCAGGCGTCAAGCAGGTCCCGGAGCCAGCGTCGCCCAGGTCCCGGAGCCGCGTCTAGAAATTGTCAAGCAGGTGGTGGAGCCCGCCGTGGAAAGCATGTGGCGGGACTTCACAGGGCGCCGGGCGCGTTGAAAGTGGCAGTACTCGTGAATCGTCAAGCGCACAATTCGCGCACATCTCGCGTTGCCAGGGACCTGCAAGGCCTCGTGGTCGGGCTGCCGAGATCGGAACCCGGGACCTCATGACCCCAAGACTCTTTAGCACCGATTTGTCTGCAATTGTCCGGACTCGTTAACCGACGTCATGCAAGCCACGACTGACGATTGTCCGGTGTCTGCAACCGTCTATCAGTGACCCCAACCGTGGCGTTCGTGACCAAACGGTGCCCGCGGCGCTCCGAAGGTGTACACAGGACTCTTGCATCAGACTTCCACCGCAGAACGAGTATCGAACGGCGGGGCGGCGGACAGAGGTCGAGTAGCCCTTGATGATGTAAAGCAGGGTTAGACGAAGGCATCCGAGCATCTCGCTTACATCTCAACTGATGGCGCCAGAATTCGTGCGCTGATGCCAGCGTCAACGCAGCCCCCGCAGCCGCTCTTGTGCTGGCTACCGAGCCCGCTTACAGTCATTCGATCAAACGGTGGTATTTCGGAGATGCCACGTGAGACGGGGGTGTACTGATGACCGATTCTGAGAGCACCCAACAGGCATCTGGGGGAACCAGCAGACGTGACGCCCTCAAGCTGGCTGGCGCCGCGGCGGTTGGCGGCTTTGCCACCACGCTATCTTCAAGTGCGCCTGCGGGCGCAGCACTGCGAGCAGCCGCGATCTCCGGGCGTTTCTCCGTTGAGATCGATGGTGTGTTCGTGGTTGGACTGCAGATGGTCGAACCGATCACTACCGAGTCTGCGGTCAGTTACGCAAGTGACCCGAGCACGGGAGCAATCACGGCTTCACCTGGATCGCTCGACAACCAGTCTGTGGTGCTCACCAAGGATTGGTCCAATACAAGCGAATGGTACAACTGGCGCCAGTCTGTGGTGGCCGGCAAGACAATGCGAAAGGCAGTCGTCATTCACATCCTCGATCGCACTAGTTCTGCTGAAGTGGCGCGCTACACATTGTCCAGAGCGTGGCCAAGCAAGTATACGGGGCCTTCGTATTCGGTGAAGAACTCCGGCCACTTGTCGGAGTCGATCACGGTCGTCTACGAGACGCTCGGCTTCAAGAAGGGTTGACGAGTAGTCGTAACAACTCGTGGCACGTGGCAAGAGCATTCGGTCGCTGAGCCGGGACGGGTTTGCTGGAGACTGAATCTCTAAACTGCCAGACTCTTCAGCACCGATTTGTCCCCGTTCTCCACTTCAAACCCCATCTGATCTGCACTTTTGTAGTCG
>PLCI01000169.1 GCA_003135595.1 Acidimicrobiaceae bacterium
GCCGGGAGCGCTGCTGCGTGACCTTGATGGAACGACTGTGCGCCCCCTCACCCGAGGCGCTCCTGGAACGCGCGACCAGAGCTCACCGAGACGACGACGCGGTCACTACTCGCCTGCGCAGCCAGCTCGTCGCGCGTCTGGCCACGAGCCTCGGTGCCGACCGGCGGCGCCATCGCGTGGACGCCTTCGTCGTCGAGCACGGACCGACCCGATTCGACGCGCCCTTTGCGTGGAGTGCCCGAGCCACGCGGCGGCCAATCGGCACGCCGGTCGCAAGGCATGTCGCTTCGGGCGCGATGTCGAACCCGATCGATGCGGCGGCCGCAGAGATCGATCGACTGTGCGATCGATCGAACCGTGGCCTCGTGCGTCGAGGGTCCCTCGGCGCATGGCTCTCGGCTGCACCGGGCACGGTGCGATCGCTGTGCGCGGTCGAGGCCGCGACGTGGGCGGAGCGACTGCTGCGCCTCGTCGATCCAGTGCATGCCGAACGCAGGGTCGAAGTCGGCATCCCCGACGCCTGGTTCGACGTGCCGGGAACGTCGATCACCCTCCAGGGGCGTCTCGACGCCGCCTGGCGTCCCGCGTCGGGCGCACCGCTCGCGCTCTTGCGGGTCCGCGACGGCCTACCCGGCGCGCGGTCCGCCGACGGGCTCGTGCTCGACGCACTCGTCGCCTCGCTCGCTGGTGCCTGTCCCGCGAGGATGATCGGTGCGTGGCCAGACGCAGGGCTGTGCCTCGTCGTCGACTTCGACGACGAGGCGGCACGGCGGGCAGCGCGGCTCCTCCTGTCGTGCGCGGACGCACTTGCTGCATCAGTCGCGCCGTGCCCGATTGCGGCCGTCGCTGCGTGATCGCACGCCACCGGTAGCCTCGCGGGGCCCATGCAGCCTCGTCGACACCTCAGAAACATCGCGATAATCGCCCATGTCGACCATGGCAAGACGACCCTCGTCGACGCCATGCTCCGCCAGACAGGGGCATTCGGGCCGCACACCGCGCTCACGGACCGGGTCATGGACTCGGGCGACCTCGAGCGCGAGAAGGGCATCACGATCCTCGCCAAGAACACCGCGGTCGTCTGGCGGCACACGACGATCAACATCATCGACACCCCCGGTCACGCGGACTTCGGCGGCGAGGTCGAGCGGGGCCTCGCCATGGTCGACGGCGTGCTCCTGCTCGTGGACGCTGCCGAAGGGCCGCTTCCCCAGACGCGATTCGTGCTCCGAAAGACCCTGGAGCGGCGCCTCCCCGTCATCGTCGTCGTGAACAAGGTGGACCGCGCCGACGCCCGCCCGAAGGAGGTCGTCCACGAGGTCGAGGAGCTCTTCTTGGACCTCGATGCCGACGAGCACCAGATCTCGTTTCCCGTGCTCTACGCCAGCTCGCGCGAAGGGTGGGCGACGAAGGAGCCCGACCATCGCGCCGAGGACCTGACCGAGCTCTTCCAGGCTGTCTGCGACCATGTGCCGCCCCCCGACTACGAGCCCGACGCACCGCTCCGGGCACTCGTGTGCAACCTCGACGCGTCCTTGTACGTCGGGCGCATCGCGCTGCTTCGCGTCGTGTCGGGGACCCTCGAGCGCGGCCAGCTCGTCGCGTGGTGCCGGCTCGACGGGACCATCGAGCGGGTCCGGCTCACCGAGCTGTACATCACCGAGGCGCTCGATCGCGTCCCGGCTTCGTCTGCCGGCCCCGGCGACATCGTCGCGATCGCGGGCATTGAGGAGATCACGATCGGCGAGACCCTGGCGGACCCCGACGACCCCCAGCCCCTCCCGCCGCTTCGGGTCGACGAGCCCAGCCTCTCCATGACCATCGGCATCAACACGTCCCCNNCTCGACCAGGAGCTCGTCGGCAACGTGTCGCTCCGAGTCCGTCCGACCGAGCGCCCCGATGCCTGGGAGGTCCACGGCCGTGGCGAGCTGCAGCTCGCCGTCCTGATCGAGACGATGCGCCGGGAGGGCTTCGAGCTGACGATCGGCAAGCCCCACGTCCTCACCAAGGAGATCGACGGCAAGCGGAGCGAGCCCATGGAGCGCGTGACCATCGACGCGCCAGAGGTGCACGTCGGCACCGTCACCACGCTGCTATCCACGCGGAAGGGCACGATGCTCGGCATCGTGAACCACGGAACGGGCTGGGTGCGCATGGACTGGCGCGTGCCGGCACGCGGACTGGTCGGCGTGCGCACCGAGTTCATGACCGAGACGCGCGGCACGGGGGTGCTCAACCACGAGGCTGACGGCTGGTCGCCCTGGCTCGGCTCGATCCGGTCACGACGCAACGGCGTGATGGTCGCGGACCGCACCGGTCCGACGACGGCCTTTGCTCTGGTGGCGCTCCAGGAGCGCGGCGAGCTGTTCGTTGGTCCCGGCGTGGACGTCTACGAGGGCATGGTCGTCGGCGAGAACGCGCGCACCGAGGAGATGGACGTCAATCCGACCAAGGAGAAGAAACTCACGAACATGCGGTCGGCCAACGCCGATGAGTTCGAGCGCGTGACGCCACCGAGGGAGCTCACCTTGGAGCAGGCACTCGAGTTCATCAGCGACGACGAGTGCGTCGAGGTGACGCCGGGATTCGTCCGGATCCGCAAGGTCGTGCTCGACCAGCAGACGCGCGGGCGGGCGCGCTCGCGGTCGAAGAACGAGCCCTGAGTCCCGACACTGGCGGGCGCGCCCGCGCTGGGAGACTGTGCGGCCTATGGGGCTGCCGGTTGACGCAGCCTGGCCGCCCGAGCCCACCGAGGCCGAGACCAGCCGGGGTCGCGCCGTTCTCAGGTGGACCTGGCGGCACCCGCGGGCCACCGCCTTCGGCGTCGTGGCGGTGCTCATGGGCTGCTTCGTCGCGGCGATCGTGGCCAGCGGGCAGCACTGGGAGCCGTCGACCAGCGGGCTGCCGCCGAACCAGGCGGGCTACCTGTGGTGCTGCGGTGCCACCGACGTCGCGGCGACCTGGGAGGTGCCGCGACTCATGTCGGCCAGCCCCCAGAGCGCCGAGGGGGTCTGGATCGGGCTGCAGTCCAACAGCGGGAACTTCTTCCTGCAGGTCGGCACCCAGGACAACGCGTCGAGCCTCGGCGCCCAGTATGAGGGGTTCTGGTCGAACGGGCCGCTCCACGGCGCGCCCGTCAACCTCGGCGACGTCAACCCCGGCGACGTGGTGCACGCCCGGCTGGCACGCTCGGGCACCGCGAAGTGGTCGATCACGTTCGCCGACCTGAGCCAGCACTGGTCGCACACGACCACGATCACCTACGGGGCCCCTGCCGCCCACGCGTTCGCGGAGTGGATCGAAGAGGACCCCGCCGAGGTGGTCCCCTTCGAGCGCGCCCACCTGTTCCCGATGGCGAGGACGGACGGCACCGTCATGCAGGACCTCAGGGTGAACGGCGGCGTGCCCGTCGCCCTCCAGCCAGAGTCGTTCGTGGACGGGTCCGGCACGACGTTCTCGCCGAGCTCACTCACGGGCGACTCGTTCCACTTCGCTCCCTGGTGACGAGCGGGCTCGAGCCCCCACTGCGCGCGTTCTGCGTCGTGCGTCGTTGCGGTCGCGTCGACTCACGAGGCACAGATGGAAGGTCAGCGCACGCGGCTTCTAGAAAGTGATGCGCAGTTGATGTTCTGTGGAGCCCACCGTGATCTGGGCGCACAACGCTGCCGCAATTCAAAGGGCGTGCGAGCTCGACGACTCCTGCAGTGCAGGACGAGTTTGTCTCCTTGCCGTTGTAGGTACGCCAGCTGACAGAGAGAGAGGGTCCATGTCCCCGACCCGTGAGAACGAGCCCCAGGCCACGAGCCACGAGCCGTCCGACGACGAGGACGAGCGGCGCAGGAAAAAGGTCGGGATCGTGCTCGGTGCATGGCGCCGCTACCGAAACGGCTCGTTGCTGTCAAAGATCGTCTCCGGCATCGTCGGGATGGCACTCGTCGGGGCCGGTGCCTACGCCGCCACCAACTGGGCCGTCGGCCTCGGAGCGGGCTCCTCGGGTGAGGCGCAGTCCGGGTCGGTCGCCAACATCACGATCGTCGCGGTGGCGTCTCCGGCGGCCACCAACCTGCTCTTCCCGGGCGGCAACGGCGACGTGGTCGCGATCATCACGAACCCCAATGCGTTCCCCGTGACCATCACGGCGCTGAACCTGCCGACGAACGTGACCTACGCGACGGGGTACACGACCTCGGCGCTCAGCACGACCCAGACCGGCTGCCTCGCCGCAACCCCGAGCGACGTCATCTGGAACTTCTCGACCGGGACCTCGGGCAGCTCGCACACGCTCACCACGCCGCTGACGGTGGCGGCGAGCGGCACCCTCACGGTCACGTTCACCAACGACGCGACGATGACGGCGGCCGCGCCGGTCGCGTGCGAGGCGACGTTCTTCTCCATGCCGTCGCTGACCGGCATCACGGCCACCGCTGGCGCGGCGACCGCGACCACGAGCCCCGCGGTCGACGCG
>PLCI01000062.1 GCA_003135595.1 Acidimicrobiaceae bacterium
GCCGCTGACGGTGTCGCTCGGGAGCAGTCCGGCGATCTGTGGCGACCATCCGACGTAGACCGACGGCGAGTACAGCGGCAGGCCGGCCATCAGGTTCCACAGCCGCGCGTCCATGGCCGTCCATGTCGTCACGGCGGTGACCGGGTTCAGCATCCCGGTGGCGGTGATCGCAGCCGCACTCACGATCGGGTCATTCACGCCCGTCCAGGTGAGGTCCGCCGGGATCGGCGTCGGCGGGGCCAGCCAGTTCGCAGCCTCGTGGGTCGCGAACCCGTCACCGGTACGCGCCAACACGCCCGCGGCGCACGACCCGGCACGGAGCGCGCTCGCGACGGAGGTGACGGTGCCGACGTCGCGCCGGTCGACCCCGATTCCCTGGGCGAGCAGCTGGTGCCGGAGCAGCTGGGCGGTGGGCACCAGCCTCAGCACGTCGTTCGGGACCGCGAGGCACACCGAGAAGGCGCGGCCGTCGGGCAGGAGCCACCCGTGGGAGGACTTCGCGAAGTGCGCGGCGTGCAGCAGGACGTCAGCCCCCGCCACGTCGGGGAGGTCACCGTAGGCGGCGGAGCCAGACGCCCCGGGTTGCGGGGAGGCTGGCGCGACCGGTTGGCCGACGGGAGTGCCCGGCACGCCGAGGTAGTCGGCGTCGCCCTGGCCGAAGAGGTGCGAGACCGCGGGCGCGACGGTGTCGTCGACGGGGGCCTGGAGGTTGTTCACGAGCCCGGTGCGATCGACGAGCCTCGCGAGCGCCTCGCGGACGGCCAGCGGGAGCGCGCGCGGCCCCCGCACCGCGAAGTCGAGGCTCACGATCGTCGTGCCGTGCTGGAGACGCGAGTCGAAGGCGCCGGTCGACGACAGCGCCTGGAGCTGGTCGAGCGTCGGCGAGGGGAGGTAGGCGAGCCGTGGCGACCCCCCCGCCCGCACCGGCGTCGCGGGGTCCGTCGTCACGACCACGTGCGTGTAGAACGGCGCGGTCCCCGACCAGGTCGCGTTCGCCGCGAGCGTGACGCGTGACGCGCTCGCCGAGGTGATCCTGTAGGGGCCGATGGACGGGTCGAGCGCCGCGCTCGGCAGCGCGCAACTCGAGCCCGCCGTCGCCGCCGGGACGACGAGGTTGAACAGCGACTCCCAGTCCGAGTACGGCGTCGCGTACACGACCGTGAGCATGGTGCCCGCCGCGTTCGACGTCATCGAGGCGACGTCACGATAGCCGAGGTCAGCGACGACGGTGTCGGCGCGGCGCTCCTGCCAGGTGCGCACGAGGTCCTGGACGCCGAAGCGCGTGCCGTCTGGCCACACGGTACCCGGCGCGATCGTGTAGACGACCGTCTGGGGATTGAGCGAGACGACCTCGGCCTGAGCGATGACCGAGGTGTCCCCGACCGGCGCCGACAGCGGGCCGGGCGTGAAGGCCGAGGGGAGCACCAGTGAGAGCACCGCGTCGGTCGCGGCGGTCGTCGAGGGCGCCCCCGGGTCGCACCCACCGAAGGGTCCGGGGATGGCGACGGTCAGCGTCGGTGGGATCGCGGGTGGGGCTGCGATCGAGGGCGACGTGATGACGAGGGCGCCGAACGAGGCGGCGCCCGTCAGCGCAGCGGCGAGCCCTCTGCGCACCGGCGCGCAGTCACTGGAGTCGCAGGTCGAGCGTGAGCGTGGCGAAGGCGAAGATGAGCGCGAGCACGATCGTGATCCGGTCGAGGTTGCGCTCGACGACCGTCGAGCCCTGGGCGGCCGCGCCCATCGACCCGCCGAACATGTCCGAGAGGCCGCCGCCCTTGCCGGAGTGCATGAGGATCACGAGGATCAGCCCGAACGCGCTCGCCGCCTCTATCACGACAAATGCAGCGGTGAACACGACTACCTCCGGGGCGAACGACGCGTGGAACGATAACAGTCCGCGACCGCGCCCAGGACGCCGGCGAATCCCGCGGCGGTGAGGCTCGCGCTCCCGACCAGCAGGCCGTCGACGTCGGAGGGCAGCAGGAGCTCGGCGGCGTTGTCTGCGCCCACGGAGCCGCCGTAGAGGATGCGCAGCCTGCTCGCCCCCTCGCCCAGGTGCTGCTCGGCGAGCTTGCGCAGGTGCGCGCACGCGCTACCCGCGTCCTCGGGGGTGGCCGCGGTCCCGGTGCCGATGGCCCAGATGGGCTCGTAGGCGACGCACAGCCGTTCGGGATCGGCGCCGTCCAGCGCACCGAGGACCGCGCCCAGCTGGCGGGCGAGCACCTCCTCGGTCGACCCGTCGGCGCGCTCGACCTCGCTCTCGCCCACGCAGACGATCGGGATGAGCCCGCCGCGCAACGTGGCCGCCGCGGTGCGCGCAACGGCGGCGTCGTCCATGTGGTAGTGCGTCCGGCGCTCCGAGTGCCCGACGAGCACGATCGTGACCCCGAGCCGGGCGAGCATCGCGGCGGACACCTCGCCGGTGTAGGCGCCCTGATCGAACTCGCTCACGTGCTGGGCGCCGAGGGCGAGGTCCAGCTTCTCGGCCTCGATCACGCTCGAGACGGAGCGGAGGTCCGTGAAGGGCGGGACCACGACGGTGTCGACCCCCGCGACGTCCATCGTCCGCAGCCGCATACCGAGCTCGGTGACGAGATGGACCGCCTCGACGTGGTCGAGGTGCAGCTTCCAGTTGCCCGCCACGATCGGTCGGCGGTCGGTCACCGTTGGACCTGGGCGTTGGGCGCGTGGCGCAGCGCGTCGAGCCCGGGGAGGTCGCCGTGCTCCAGGAACTCGAGGCTCGCCCCTCCGCCTGTCGAGAGGAACGACACCTGCGACGCGCAGCCGCACTCGGCGAGAGCCCGTGCGCTGTCGCCGCCGCCGACGACGCTGAACGCCGCCGAGGACGCGGTCGCCCTCGCGACCGCCTGGGTGCCGCCGGCGAACCGCTCGTCTTCGAACACGCCCATTGGCCCGTTCCACAGGATGGTGGCGGCACTTGCGAGCCTCGAGGCGAACATCCTCGCGGTCGCCTCGCCGATGTCGAGGCCACGCCAGCCGTCGGGCAGGTCGCCGTCGAACGAGGCGACCTCGCCCTCGGTCGCCCCGCTGCCGAACGCGGCCCCGGGCGAGAGGGCGAGGACGTCGCTCGGGAGCACGATCGTCGTCGCCGAGTCGAGGAGGGAGCGGCAGTCCTCGATGCGCTCGGGGTCG
>PLCI01000080.1:0-201 GCA_003135595.1 Acidimicrobiaceae bacterium
TCGGCGCGCCCGCCGTAGTTGAACGCCATCGTGAGCGTCATCTTGCGGTTGGCGCTCGTGAGCGCCTCGGACTCCTCCATGCGCCGCAGCACGCGGCGCGGGACGCGCCGGTCGCGGCGCCCGGCGAAGCGCACGCGCACCCCGCGCTCGTTGAGCTCGTCGCGGCGCCGCAGCAGCAGCGACTCGTTGAAGTTCATGAGG
>PLCI01000080.1:237-2858 GCA_003135595.1 Acidimicrobiaceae bacterium
GTCGCCTCGCCCACCGGCCGTTGCCGTCCATCACGATGCCGACGTGCGTGGGGATCCTCGAGCCGTCGATGCCGTCTGGCAGCGGCGGTCGAGCAGCTCGCCGCTGCGGTGGGGACACGGCTCGAACCTACCCGGGCAAAGGCACGCTCTTTCGTCGATCAGGCGAATCGCCGCCGCGGGCACCGATACCCTCGCACCGTGCGCACCTTCGACCCCGACGAGATCGGCCAAGAGGACGTGCGCGCACCCGACGACGACCTGCCCGCTCGCGATCTCACTGACGACCTCCTCGACGGCGCGCGCGACGAGACGGTCGGCGCACTCGACGCGGTGACCGCGACACTCCGCGACGCCGAGCGCCGCGAGGGACAGCGACTCATGGCGGGCCACGTCGCCACCTCGCTCGCGGCGAACCGGCACCTCGTGGTCGAGGCCGGCACGGGCATCGGCAAGTCCCTCGCGTACCTCGTCCCCGTCGCGCTCTCGAAGCGACGCACGGTCATCGCGACGGCGACCAAGGCGCTCCAGGACCAGCTCTTCGACAAGGACGTGCCGTCGGTGCGCGCCGGCGGGCTCGGGCTCCACGCGACGGTGCTCAAGGGCCGCCAGAACTACCTCTGCCGCCAACGCCTGGAGGACGTCGGGGCGCTGGCCGCGGCCACGCTCGAGCTCGACGGCGAGCTCGAGCGCACGCCTGCGGGCGTGGCCGACCAGCTGCGCAGGATCGCGGTGTGGGCGACCAGCACCGCGACCGGGGAGCGCGACCACCTGGGCTTCGAGGCGGACCCTCGCGCCTGGGGGCGCGTCTCGATGCCCGCAGAGGAGTGCCCGGGAGCGGAGCGCTGCCCGTTCGGCGCCACGTGCTTCGCCGAGGCCGCGAAGGCCCGGGCCGAGGCGGCCGACGTCATCATCGTCAACGCGGCCCTCTACGGCGCGCACCTGTCCACCGGCCGCACGCTCCTGCCCGCGCACGACGTCGTCATCTTCGACGAGGCGCACGACCTCGACGCGCAGCTCGCGCGCAGCCTCGGCGTCGAGCTCAACGCCTCGAGGCTCCGTGCGGTCGCGGCGATGACGCGGTCGAGCGGCGTGCCGGACGCCGCCAAGATCGCCGACGAGCTCATCGCGGCATCGACGCGACTTGCCTCGGTCCTCGGCGACCGGCTCGACCGAAGCGAGGCCGTCGGACTCTCCGAGCCGACTCGCGTGGCGCTCGACGCAGCCTCGGCCGCGACCGAGCGGCTCGTCACCGCGCTCGACACCACGGGTGCGTCCAAGGGCTCGGACCTCGCGCGGCTTCGTGCGCGGGGCGCGGCGATCCACCTTCGTGGCGACCTCGTGCGCCTGCGCGACCCCGGTGGCGACGACCTCATCTTCATCGAGGGCACCGAGCGCGTCGCGACGCTCGTGCGCGCGCCGATCGACGTGGGTGCGCTGCTGAAGAAGTCGCTCTGGACCGAGGTCAGCGCAGTCCTGTGCAGCGCGACGATGCCCGCGGGCCTGGAGGACCGGCTCGGGCTCGACCCCGCCAACCGGCTCCGCGTCGAGATCCCCTCGCCGTTCGACTACGCCGCGCACGCGATGCTCTACGTGCCGACCCACCTGCCCGAGCGTCGCGACGCCGCCTGCGAGGGCGCCATCGCCGAGGAGCTCGCGCTGCTCGTCGCGGCCGCGGGAGGGCGGACGCTCGCGCTGTTCACGTCACGCCGCGCGCTGAACGAGGTGGGCCGCGTCGTGCGAGAGCGCGTCGACACGCCGGTGCTGCTCCAGGGCGAGGGGTCCCGCCAGCAGCTCCTCGAGGCCTTCGGCGCGGACGAGGCGACGAGCCTCTTCGCGACGATGGGCTTCTGGCAGGGCGTCGACATCCCGGGTCGGACCCTCTCGCTCGTCGCGATCGACCGGCTCCCCTTCGGCCGCCCCGACGACCCGATGCTCGAGGCGCGCCGGCAGCGCGCCGGCGACGCCGCGTTCTGGTCCGTCGACGTGCCGAGGGCCTCGATGCTCCTCGCGCAGGGCGTCGGGCGCCTGATCCGCACCGCCGAGGACCGGGGCGTCGTGTGCGTGCTCGACACCAGGCTCGCGACGGCGTCCTACCGCGCCGCGTTGCTCGCCCGGCTGCCGCCAATGCGGCGCACGACCAGCCACGATCGCGCCGTCGAGTTCCTGCGCGCGGCGACCGAGGCCGCGTAGTCACACGACCGACGCGCGGACCTTCCCGGTCGGGACCTCGACCACGCGCATCGCCACGGCGGCGGCCTCGATCGGCAGGGTGGCCCCGAGCACGGCGCGCACGGCGACGTCGAGTGACGGCGGGTGCATCGCGAGCGTGCAGTGCGGCACGTAGGAGCCGGGGCGGTAGATCGCGCGCACCGAGATCCCCGCGTGGTCGAGGCGCGCGTGCACTGCGACGTTGAGCGCGAGCAGCTCGCGCGCTGGGGTCACGCCGAGGAAGAGGACCGGCTCGGGGGCCAAGAACGCGCCGAGGCTCGACAGGGTGAGGCGGGGCAGCGGGTCCGTCGCGACGCCGGCCAGCACGTCGGCGATCCGCTCCGGCGCCGCGTCGCGGACGACGGCCAAGGAGACATGGGGGTGCACGTGCGGCGAGCCGGCGGCAAGCGACT
>PLCI01000014.1:0-8597 GCA_003135595.1 Acidimicrobiaceae bacterium
GGGTGGCAGCCTCCTCGGCTGCGGCCCTGGTCGCCCCGCACGTCGCCAGTCGCCCTACCTGCTCGCAGAGGTCCGCCACCTGGCGCACGACGCGCACGAAGTCCCCAGGGGCCACCTCGCCCGCGTCGCGCGCGACGACCGCCAGGGCGTCGCCAAGGGGCGCTCCCCTGGCCCACGCGGCGACCGCGGCGCCGGCCTGGGACTCGGGCAGACGAGAGTGCGGCACGAGGTGGATGTGCTCGAGGCCAAGGACCCGCGTGGCGAGAAGGGCGAGCGCGCGGGCGCGCTCCTCCAGCGTGTCGCGTCGCGTCTGGCCCAGCCGGTCCTTCACCGTGCGCGGGCGCGTCGCCGCGGTGCGCGGCCCGTGACCGGCGCGCCGCGCACGCCGTGGCTCGAAGACGAATCCGGACAGCACCGCCCCGACGAGCGACGGCTCGAGGTCGTCGAACAGTCCCTCCGTGAGGGCCTCGGCGACGAGCAGGTCGGTCTCGTGGTACACGCCGCGCAGCACCGAACCACGATCCGTGAGCGCCCAGCCGTCCACGTAGCCGAGCTCCTCGAGGACCGCGAGCCGCCTCGCGAGTGCCTCGGTGAGGGGTCGCCGCGCGGGGCCGGCATGACGGTCGGTCTCGAACTGCGCGTAGCTGCGCGAGAGGAGCTCGTGGGCCGTCGCACGGTCGAAGCGTCCGACCAGGTTCGCCGTCAGGTTGTAGGTGGGCCGAAACGTGCTGTGGAGGTCCGGCGGGGGCGCGAGCGCGACGCGCGACATGTCCGCGAACTGGGTGTCTTGGCTGAACACGACGACCGCGTGGCCCTCGTCGTCGAGTCCCCGGCGTCCCGCACGGCCGGTCAGCTGGGCGTACTCGCCCGAGGTGAGCGTCGCGCGGCCCGCGCCGCCGAACTTGGAGAATCGCTCGATGACGACCGTGCGAGCGGGCATGTTCACGCCGAGCGCGAGGGTCTCGGTCGCGAACACCGCGCCCAAGAGCCCCTCCAAGAAGCACTGCTCGACCGCGAGCTTCATCGACGGCACGAGCCCAGCGTGGTGCGCCGCGACCCCCGACTCGAGCGCCTCGAGCCACTCGTGCCACCCGAGGGCCTCGAGGTCCTCGTCGCCCAGGTCCTCGGTGCATGACTCCGCGATCGCGCGCGTCCGGCGCCGCGACGCGCGATCGAGGAGCCGCACGCCCTCGCGCACGCACTGGCGGACGGCGTCCTCGCACCCCGCCCTCGAGAAGATGAAGTAGATGCACGGCAGGAGGTCCCTGCCCTCCAGCAGCTCGATCACCTCGGTGCGACGCGGCGATCGGATCGGCGAGTGTGACGCGTGGTAGCGGCCCTGATACGAGGAGCCCGCGGCGTTCACGCGATGCCCCCTCGCAGAGCGAAGCAGGCTGTCGATCTTGCGGCCCTCGGCGCTCAGGGCCANNGACGCCAGCCACTCCCCCAGCACCCGCGCGTTGGCGACCGTCGCCGACAGGCAGATGAACGTGACGTCGGGCGGGGTGAGGATGAGTACCTCCTCCCAGACCCCGCCGCGGTAGGGGTCCTGGAGGAAGTGGACCTCGTCGAGCACGACGACGCCAAGGTCACGCAGCTGCGGCGAGCCGGTGAGCAGCATGTTGCGCAGCACCTCGGTCGTCATGACGACGATCGGCGCGCCGGGACGGACCGACGCGTCCCCGGTGAGGAGCCCCACCTGCTGGTCGCCGTGCTCGGCGCACAGCTCTGCGAACTTCTGGTTGGACAAGGCCTTGAGCGGCGTCGTGTAGAAGGCCTTGCGGTCCGCGGCACGAGCCCGATGCACGCCGTAGGCAGCGACGAGCGTCTTGCCCGAGCCCGTCGGCGCGCTCACGAGGACCGAGCTGCCGCGGTCGAGCGCGTCGAGCGCCTCGACCTGGAACGAATCGACCGCGAAGCCGAGTGACTCGAGGAAGTCCGCCCGGACCGACGGACGGATCACTTGCCCAGCAGCCTGCCGACGAGGATCGACGCGAAGTAAAAGACGATGAGCGGCACCATGAGAAAGAGCATCGACAGGGGGTCACCTGTCGGGGTGAAGATCGCCGCCGCGCACGTGATGACGATGACCGCCGGCCGCCAGTGGCGCAGCAGGGTCGCCGAGGACACCACGCCCACGAGCTCGAGGGAGGTGAGCAGGACCGGGAAGACGAACGTCACCCCGTAGAGGAACATGACGAGGAGCAGGAGGCTCAGGTACTGGGTCGCGCCGTAGGTGGCCTCGAGCTGCGGGCCGCCGATGTTCTTCAAGAAGATCAGCGCGTGCTCGAAGCTCCAGTACGCGAGCGCGCAGCCCGAGAGGAACAGGACGATCGACGACGTGACGAACGGGATGACGTAGCGCTTCTCGTTGTGCTTGAGCCCCGGCGTGATGAACAACCAGAGCTCGGCGAGCACGATCGGCGAGGCAAAGGCGAATCCCGCGTAGCCGGCGATCTTGAAGCGAAGCGTGAGGTTGTCGATGGGGTTGAAGATGTGGAGCTTGCAGCCCGCGGGCGTTCCCTGCACCGCCACGCAGTACGGGTGCACCAAGAACGCGAACAGCTGGTTGTAGAGCGTGAAGGCGACGACGGCCATCACGAAGACCGCCGCGACCGAGATGAGGAGGCGACGGCGCAGCTCGACCAGGTGCCCGGCGAGCGTCATCGCGTCGGGCGTCGCGCGCGGCTCTCGCCGCGAAGTGCCGAGTCGCACGCTCAGTTAAGGGAGGGATCGCCCCAGGCGAGCGGTCGTCGCTCGGGGTCCCGCACCTCAGGCGGATCGTCGGGCGGCACGAACCCCTCGACGCCGTCGGCTGCGGGCTCGTCGTCGCCCGTCACGCCGTGCTCCTCGGCCGTGACGCGGTCGGCGAGCTGGTTGAGGAGCGACACGGGCGAGCGCGCATACCGTGCGAGGTCCGACGACCGAGGCAGGTCCGGGACCACCTCTCGCAGCTCGTCTTCGACGCGCTGCTGGATGCCCTTGAGCGACTTCCATGCCGTGCCCGCCTGGCGGGCGTACTGCGGGAGCTTGTCCGGCCCGAGCACCACGAGGGCGACCACGACGATGATGAGCAGCCTGACTGGGCTCAGTCCAAGCATGGCGGTCAGTCTACGAGTGCCCCACGGGACCCATGGGTCGGAGGGTCAGATCGTGCCGAACTGCGAGAGCGGCCAGATCTTGAGCACGACCTTGCCGATGATGTCGGCNNTAATGCGGCCAGCTCTGGACCAGTGGTTTCCCGTTGATGAGGATCTTGTTTCCCATCGAGGTGATGTGGTCGCCCGGCACGCCGACGATGCGCTTCACGAGGTCGGTGACCGTCGGGTCCCCGCAGTGCTCGGCCGGCGGCGCCCTGAAGACGATGACGTCGCCGATCGCGGGCGATGCGAAGTCGTAGGCGAGCTTGAAGACCAGGATCCGGTCCCCGATGTCCAGTGTCGGCTCCATCGAGCTGGACGGGATGAAGAAGGTCTGGATGACGTAGGACCGCACGCCGACTGCGAGCACGAGGGCGACGGCGATGACGCCGAGCCACTCGGCGAGCAGCCACGCCGACGATCGTTCCCTGCGCTGCGTCGTGGTCGGCGCCACGGGATCCTCGCTCGACGAGACGACCTCGTCGCCGCGAAGTGCCACGCCGGGAGGCTACCGGAGCCTCGCAGCCTCCCCTTCCTCCTCAGATGATGGAGAACCGGGCGATGGGCCAGAAGATGAGGACGGCCTTGCCGATGATGTTGCCGCGTGGGACATAGCCCCACACCCTCGAGTCGCACGACGCGGGATGGTTGTCGCCCATGACGAAGTAGTCGTTCGCCGGGACGGTCTGTCGCTTGATGGCCGGGGGCCCGAGCGGGTTGACGTGCTGCCAGTCCTGGTGGAGCACGTGGCCGTTGATGAAGATCGTGTTGCCGACGGACCAGATCGTGTCGCCGGGTGTCCCGATGATGCGCTTCACGAGGTCGTCCACCTCGGGGCTGTCACACATGGAGCGCTCCGTGGAGGGCGCACGGAACACGATGACGTCGCCCGTCGCCGGCGACGTGAACCGATAGGCGGCCTTCAGGACCAGGATCCGATCGCCCACGTTGAGCGTCGGGTACATCGACAGCGACGGGATGTAGTAGGTCTGCACGACGTACGCGCGCACCACGAGCGCGATGGACGTCGCCACGGCAAGGACGACCACCCAGTCGATGACGCTGCGCAGCGCGCTTCGTCGCTTCGCGGCTCGCTTGGCCGCTCGCCTCGAGATGCGGCTGGTCGCGGCTTCGGAGGCGGCACCCGTCGTGTCGGTTGCGTCGGTCGCGTCGGGTGCGTCTGGTGCGGCCGCGCCGCCCGGATCGGTCCGGGATGCGGAGGGCGGCTCGGCGTCAGACGTCATCGTTGTTCCACTCGGTGCCGCGTCGCGATCGTCGCACGGGGCCAGAACGGCTCAGAGGGCCTCGATGAGGCGCTCGACACGCTCGTCGTGGCTCTTGAAGGGATCCTTGAGGAGCACGGTGCGCTGTGCCTGGTCGTTCAGCTTCAGGTGAACCCAGTCCACGGTGTAGTCGCGTCGGCGCTCCTTGGCGCGCTTCACGAACGCACCTCGGAGGCGCGCGCGTGTCGTCTGCGGCGGCGTCGTGGTTGCTTCGTTGATCGCCTCGTCGGTCGTCGTGCGCTCGACGAGGCCCCGACGCTGCAGCTTGTAGAAGATCCCGCGCGTGCGGTCGATGTCGTGGTAGCGCAGGTCGATGAGCGAGATGGTCGGGTGCGACAGCGGCACGTTGTGGCGTTCGCGGATCTGCTCGATGAGGTTGAGCTTGATGACCCAGTCGACCTCTCGGTTGAGCGACATCGGGTCGCGCTCGAGCCCCGTGATGCAGTGGCGCCACATCTCGAGCGCCTGTTTGAGGTCGGGCGGGAGCCCGCGGCGCTCCGCGAACCGCGCGGCGCGGTCCAGGTACTCGGACTGGATCTCGAGCGCGCTGATCTCCCTGCCGTTCGCGAGCTTGACCTTCTTTCGGCACGTGGGGTCCTGGGAGATCTCGCGGATCGCGCGGATCGGGTTCTCCAGCGTGAGGTCACGCAGCACCGTCGAGGAGTCCTCGACCATGGCGAGCATGAGGCACGTCGCGCCCACCTTCAGGTAGGTCGCGTACTCGGACATGTTGGTGTCGCCCACGATCACGTGCAGGCGCCGATAGCGCTCGGCGTCGGCGTGCGGCTCGTCGCGCGTGTTGATGATCGGACGGCTCCTCGTCGTCGCCGAGGACACGGACTCCCAGATGTGCTCGGCGCGCTGGCTGATGCAGAACGCCGGTCCCTTGGCCGTGTGGAGCACCTTGCCCGCGCCCGAGTAGATCTGCCTGCTCACGAGGAAGGGGATCATGACCTCGTTCAGCCGGGCGCGCTCGTCGTCTCGCACCGCGAGGTAGTTCTCGTGGCAGCCGTAGGAGTTGCCCGCCGAGTCCGTGTTGTTCTTGAAGAGGAAGACCTCGCCTTTGATGCCGTCCTCGTGCAGGCGCGCCTGGGCGCCCTGGACGAGCCCGGACAGGATCCATTCACCGGCCTTGTCCTGGGCGACCAGGTCCTCGAGCTCGTCGCACTCCGCGGTCGCGTACTCGGGGTGGCTCCCGACGTCGAGGTACAGCCTCGACCCGTTCTCCAAGAAGACGTTGCTCGAGCGTCCCCAGTGCACGACGCGCCGGAAGAGGTGCCGGGCGACCTCGTCGGGGCTGAGGCGGCGCTGTCCGCGGTAGGAGAAGGTGACGCCGAACTCGCTCTCAAGGCCGAAGACACGGTGCTGCACGTCTCCGACCGTAGTTGCGCCGACCCCGTGGAGAGGATCAATTAGCGAGAAGCGGGGTGACCTCGTCGTCCTCGAGACGCCGGAACGTGCGTCGCGCGCCCGTGTCGGCGAGCAGGGCAACCTCGAGGTCGCCGGCGTTCAGGCGCCGGTCAGGGCCGCCAAGTGCTGCAACTGCGTGCCGCACGGCGTCGTTGAGCGCCCAGTCCGTCATCGCGCCATTGGCAAACCGGGTGCGGATCGCCTCGGCATCGCCGCCGAGGACCGCGAAGCCCACCTCGTCGGTGATCGTGCCCTCGTAGGCGATGCGGAAGATCTGGGGAGCCTTGGTCGCGTCGCCCAGCTCGGCGACGAGGATCTCGACTTCCATCGGCTTCATCTCGTGGGTGAAGACCTGGCCGAGGTACTGGGCGTAGAGGTTCGCGAGCGACCTCGCGTCGACGTCCTCGCGGCTGAACGCGTAGCCCTTGGTGTCGGCGTGTCGCACGCCCGCGACGCGGAGCGTGTCGTACTCGTTGAACTTGCCGACGCCCGCGAAGGCGATCCGGTCGTAGATCTCCGAGATCTTGTGCAGCGTCGCCGACGGGTTCTCCGCGACGAGCAGGATCCCCCCCGCGTACATCGTCGCGATGAGCGCGCGGCCGCGCGCGATGCCCTTCTGGGCGTACTCCGCGCGATCCTTCATCACCTGCTCTGGCGCGACGTAGTACGGCATCGTCATCGCAGGGTGCCCTCCGCGTTGCCGTTCGAACCGCGACGCCGCTCGATGATCGCGTCGAAGCGGCGCGCCACCTCCTCGTCGGGGAGGCGCGCGTAGCCCTGCGCCGACACGGTCGCCACGGCGGGGTAGATCCCGCGCACCGAGTCCGGTCCGCCCGTCGCACTGTCGGCGTCGGCCGCCTCGTACAGCGACAGGATCGCGAGCTCGACGGCGTCATCGAGTGGCAGGTTGTCGCGGTAGCCGAGGCGGATCGTGGTGCGCGCGAACGTGCCGCCCGAGCCCGTGGTCTGGAAGTCCGTCTCCTCGTAGCGACCGCCCGCCGCGTCGTAGTCGAAGATCCGCCCGGTGCGCCTCGAGAGGTCGTAGCCGCAGAACAGCGGGATGACCACGAAGCCCTGCATGGCCATGCCGAGGTTCCCCCGGACCATCTGGGCGAGCTGGTTGGCCTTGCCCTCCAGGGACAAGACGACGCCCTCGACCTTCTCGTAGTGCTCGAGCTGGACCTGAAAGAGGCGCACCATCTCTGTTGACACCGCGGCGGAGCCCGAGATGGCGACCGCCGAGAACCGGTCGGCGGGGAAGACCTTCTCCATCGCGCGGTGGGCGATGAAGTTGCCCGCCGTCGCCCGGCGGTCGCCCGCCATCACGACCCCGTCGGCATAGCGCAGCGCCACCACCGTCGTGGCGTGGGCGAGGTTGAGCCCCGCATCGCTCATTGCGGGAAGTGCCGCGCCGGTGCGCTGCACGAGCGCTGCGAAGTCTGGTCCTGGGTCAGTGGAGGGATCGAAGAGCGGCAGCGCCACTACTCGCCGCCCTTTTGGACGTAGTTGCGGACGAACTCCTCCGCGTTGTCCTCGAGGACCTCGTCGATCTCGTCCAGCAACTCGTCCAGGTCGGCCTTCAGCCGGTCGCCGCGCTCCGAAGGCGCGGCGTCGGCCTCTTCGACGGCCTCAACTGGGCGCTCCTTGGCCGTCTTTCGCTTCTGCTCTTGTTCTGCCATGACCTGTTCTCCTAGGACCCGAGCTCATCGAGGAGCTGCGCAGCGGTGTCACACCGAGCCAGCAGCGCCTCGGTGTGCGCCGCCGTTCCCCTGAGTGGATCCATCATAGGGACGCGGCGCAGCGGATCCGTGCCTAGGTCGAACACCAAGGAATCCCAGTTGGCGGTGACGATTTCTGCGGGGTACTTGCGCAGGCACGTGCCTCGGAAGAACGCGCGCGTGTCGAGCGGCGGCGCGGTGACGGCGAGCTCGGCGTCCTCGGCATCCACGAGCACCTCGAGGCCCGCGCGCTGGGCGAGCGAGCGCTCCGCTCGCAGGTCGTGGTACTGCAGGTCGAGGGCGTAGAGGCGCGGATCCGCAGCTGTCGTCCCATGGCGCGCGCGATAGCCCTCAACGAGGCGACGCTTGGCGATCCAGTCGACGGTCGTCGCGAGCGCCTCGGGGTCGCCGCGCAGCATCGTGAGCGCGTGGGACCATCGAGCGAGGATCGCGCCTGCCTCGTCGTCGCCCCCCACGCACTCCGCGCCGCCGCCTTTGACGTAGCGCTCGGCGAGCTCGAAGAGCTCGGTCTGGAGCTCGAGCGCGCTACTGCGACCGCCGCCGACGAGCTCGAACTTCGCCGACAGGTCGAGGTCGCACGAGAGCTCGTGGATCGTCCGCACGGGGTCGAGAGGCGACTCGGGGAACGCCGCGATGCCGAGGTCCTCGAGGGCACCGAGCAGCAGCGCGGTCGTGCCGAGCTTGAGGAACGTCGCGACCTGGGACATGTTCGCGTCGCCCACGATGATGTGGAGCCGGCGGTAGCGGCGGGGGTCGCCGTGCGGCTCGTCGCGGGTGTTGACGATCGGGCGCTTGAGCGTGGTCTCGAGGCCGACGACCTCTTCGATGAACTCGGCGCGCTGGGAGACCTGGAACTCGATGCCCCTCGAGCGTGTCGAGGGCGTCTCGGCCCCCACCTTGCCCGAGCCTGTGTAGATGATGCGCGTGACGAGGTGCGGCACCATGGCGCGCACCACGTCGCCGAAGGCCACGTCGCGGTCGACGAGGAAGTTCTCGTGGCAGCCGTAGGAGTTGCCCTTGCCGTC
>PLCI01000014.1:8654-8843 GCA_003135595.1 Acidimicrobiaceae bacterium
GTGTTGGCGAGGTGCGTCTCGACCATCGGCGCCATGCCCGAGACCGTCGGCATCCCGCGAGCGTCGAGGCCCGGGCTCTCGTCCTCGAAGTCCCAGGCAGTGCGCTGGGAGACCGAGCTCGCGTAGGCGTTGACGAGCGCGCTCGATGCGCCGATTGGGTCGGGGTCTGGCCCTGCGGCCAGGACCCCG
>PLCI01000131.1 GCA_003135595.1 Acidimicrobiaceae bacterium
TCGACGTCCTCGTCAACAACGCGGGGACGACCGAGGTGATCGCGCACCACGACCTCGAGCGCGCGGACCTGTCGGTCTGGCGGCGGATCTTCGACGTGAACGTCTTCGGCACGTGGTCGATCTCGGTCGCCGCGATGGGCGCGCTGCGCGAGAGCCATGGCGCGATCGTCAACGTGTCGTCGGTCGCGGGGCTGCGACCGACGGGAAGCTCGATCCCCTACGCGGCCTCCAAGGCAGCGGTCAACCACATGACGGTCCTGCTCGCCAAGGTCGTCGGCCCCGAGGTCCGGGTGAACGCGGTCGCGCCAGGCCTGGTCGACACGCCGTGGACGCAGGACTGGGACCAGATCCGTGCGTTCGTGAGCGCGGTCTCGCCACTTCGCCGCTCGG
Source organism: Acidimicrobiaceae bacterium (assembly GCA_003135595.1). Lineage (GTDB taxonomy): Bacteria > Actinomycetota > Acidimicrobiia > Acidimicrobiales > RAAP-2 > Palsa-459. The sequence continues at coordinate 391 of PLCI01000131.1, forward strand.
GGCAGCCCGACGAGGTGGCCGACCTCGTCCTCGCCCTTGCGACCGCCCCCTGGGTCACGGGCCAGGTGGTCGCCGTCGACGGCGGATTCTCCATCGTCACGTGACACCACGGCGTGCGCGTGACGGCGTGGGATCGTGACGATGGCGGCGACGGAGCCGGCGGGGAGCGACAGCCAGCCCGACCCGGGCGCCACGCGCCACCGTCGCGGGCTGAAGGCGGCCGGGCTCGTCCTGGCCGTCGTGCTCTGCGTGCTGGTGGTGCTCGTCGTGGCGGTTGGCACGATCGCACCGGGCACGTCGTCGAGGGGGTCGCGGCCCACGCCGCACGTCGGGCGAGCTGGCGTCGTCGCGCCCTGGGTGGTCGCGGAGAACAGCCTGCGCGGGACCACGGCCTGGCAGATCCCGAGGTCCGCGCGGATCGGCGGCATCGAGGGATTCGCGGACGAGAACTACGTCGCGACCGGCCAGCGCGTCGGCCTCTACGTCTCGACGACCGCGTCGCACTACCGCGTCGTCGCCTACCGCATGGGCTACTACCAGGGACGCGGCGCGCGCGAGGTCTGGAGCTCGGGCACGCTGCGTGGACGCGTCCAGCCGCGGTGTCCGACCACGCCGGGGATCAACATGACGAGCTGCGCGAACTGGTCACGGGCGCTTCGCGTCACCATCACGAGCGCGTTCGTCCAGGGCGACTACCTGTTCAAGCTCACGGGCAACGGCGGCCAGCAGGCCTACGTGCCGCTCACCGTGTGGGCGCCGGCCAGCAGCGCGACGTACCTCGTGATGAACCGGACGTTCGTCGAGGAGGGATGGAATGCCTTCGGGGGCTATGACTTCTACCAGGGGAAGGGAGCTTGTGCCCCGGGCGCGTCCGTGTACCCGGTCTGCAACCGCGCGCGGGTCGTGTCCTTCGACCGGCCCTACGACACCGGCAACGGCGCGTCGGACTTCTTCGGCGACGAGTATCCGCTCATTCGGTTCTGCGAGGAGCACGGGCTCGACGTCACCTACGTGACCGACGTGACGGTCACCGAGCACCCGGGGATCGTCGCGCGCCACCGCGTGCTCCTGTCGCTCGGGCACGACGAGTCGTGGTCGTACCAGGAGCGGGTCGGCGTCCAGCAGGCGGAGAAGAAGGGGGTCAACATCGTGTTCTTCGGGGCCGCGTCGGTGCTGCGGCACGTGCGCCTGCAGGCGTCCCCCTTGGGCCGGGACCGACAAGAGGTCGACTATCGCGACCCGTCGGAGGACCCGCTTACAGCCCGTGGGGGCAGCCCGATGGAGATCACGGGCAACACCTGGAGCTCGCCGCCGTCCAGCTGGCCCGGCGACCCGCTCGTGGGGGAGACCTACAGCGGGTACCTGCTCGCGGGGACGGCGCCCGCGCCGTTCGTGGTGGCCGACGCGAGGTCGTGGATCTACCGCGGGACGCACCTGCACAACGGCTCGGTGCTCCCCTCGGTCATCGCGTCGGACATCGACCACGTTGCCCAGTTCCAGGGCGCGCCCGCGGACCTGATGGTGCTCGGGCACTCGCCCATCCCGCTGAGCGAGGTGTACACGAACCAGGGCACGTGGGGGGCGAACACCTACTCGGACATGACCTACTACACCGACCCTGACAGCGGGGCCGGCGTCATCGACACGGGCAACAACAACTGGATCAACGCGATGACGGCGTGCCCCAGCCACGGCGGGTGCGCGGCGGGGGAGCTCCAGCTGATCACCGGCAACATCCTGCGGCTCTTCGGGCTTGGTCCCGCGGGACGGCGGATGCCGTCGCGGTCGAACCTCGCGTCGATCCGACCCGCCGGCTCCTGAGCGTCGCGGCTCAGGGCCGCGCCGCGACGAAGTCGCGAAGCGCGCGCCCGTAGGCGCGCGTGACACGCCGCTGGACGACGCGGGCCGCCGGCCCGGCGATCCGCATGACCAGCCCCGCGTGCCTTGAGACCGCGGTGATGCCGAGGTGCACGTCGCCCCCCTCGTCGATGCGGACGTCGAATGCCTCCTCGCCGAGCTCGGGGTGTCCGGGCAGCGTGCGATAGCTGAAGCCCCAGTGCTCGGCCTCGTCGGTGACGCGCGTGACGCGGCACGGGGCTGCGATCGACACGAACGGCGTGCCCAGCGTGACGAGGTACATGGCACCGAGGCTCACGGGTTTCGACGGAGGCTGGACGCCCACGCCGCGCACCTGGTGCGTCGCCCACGTTTGCAGCCCGAGCCTCGCGCGGTCGAAGTCAGCCGGTCCGCGTCCCACGACCGCGTCGTAGCGGTCGAGCGCGAAGCCCGCAGGAGCCACGTCGAGATCGAGTGCCTCGGGTCCGTCGTAGGTGGGCAGGGCGGTTGCCGCCTTCTGGAGCGTGACCTTCAGGCTGCCCGTGGCCATCGGCGCGACGAGTCTCACCCTGGCCGACGATGGCGTCCCGCGGGTCGCCAGCCGTGAGGAGGCCAACGCGTGCCTCGAGTGAGCGCCCGTCCAGGAATCAGTGGGGCCCGACCGACCGCGCCTGGATCAAGGCGCGGGTCGCGCCGAGCCCGATCAGCGAGCCGTCGAGGCGGATCGTCACCCAGACAACCCTGCCGTCACCGACGATGCGGGCCGGCCCGCTGAACGCGTAGGACGCCCCCGAGACCGTGTGCACGATCAGCGCGACGATGGGTGAGGAGGACGACGAGGGACTCGAAGTGCCCACCGAGTTCGTGGCCGTCACGGTGAACGTGTAGCTGTCGCCCGTGGTGAGCCCCGAGACGGTGCACGTGAGCGGGCCTGTGCTCCACACGCACGTCTCGCCGCCGTTGCCCGATGTGGTCGAGTCGGTCGCGGTGACCGTGTAGGCGGTGATGGCGCTGCCGCCGTCGGAGCCTGGTGCGCTCCAGCTCACGACCGCAGAGGTGACGGCAGGCGTGGCCGAGACGCCGGTGGGCGGATCTGGAACGGTCGCAGGGACCACCGCTGACGAGGGGGACGACGGATTCCCCGTGCCATCCGAGTTCGTGGCCGTCACCGTGAACGTGTAGCTGTCGCCGTTGGTGAGACTTGAGACGGTGCAGGTGCGCGGTCCTGTGGACCACGAGCAGGTCTCGCCGCCGTTGCCCGATGTGGTCGAGTCGGTCGCGGTGACCGTGTAGGCGGTGATGGCGCTGCCGCCGTCCGAGCCTGGTGCGCTCCAGCTCACGCCCGCGGAGCCGTTGCTCGGTGTGGCCGAGACGCCCGTGGGTGCCCCCGGAGTGGTCGAGGGGACCACGGCTGACGAGGGGGACGAGGATCCCCCAGGACCCGCCGAGTTCGTAGCCGTCACAGTGAACCTGTAGCTGTCGCCGTTGGTGAGCCCCGGGACGTTGCAGCTAAGCGGGCCCGAGGTCCACGTGCAGGTCTCGCCGCCGTTGCTCGGCGTGGTCGAGTCGGCGGCGTTGACCGTGTAGAGCGTGATGGCGCTGCCGCCGTTGGAGCCTGGCGCGCTCCAGCTCACGTGCGCGGACCCGTTGCCCGGGGTGGCCGAGACGCCCGTGGGTGCTCCGGGAGTGGTCCCGGGGACGGCCGCAGCGGACGGCTGCGAGGCGAGTCCGATGCCGGCGCCGTTGGTCGCGGTCACGGTGAACGTGTAGCTGTCGCCGTTGGTGAGCGCCGAGACGGTGCACGAGAGCGGGCCGGTGGTCCATGAGCAGGTCTCGCCGCCGTTCCCTGACGTCGTCGAGTCCGCCGCGGTGACCTTGTAGCTCGTGATCGTGCTGCCGTTCGAAGCGGGTGCGCTCCAGCTCACGAGGGCCGAGCCGTTGCCAGCCGTGGCCGACACCCCGGTCGGCTGGCCGGGCGAGCCCGCGGGGACGATCGCGGTGGACGCTGCCGACGCGGGGCCAGGTCCCACGCTGTTGGTTGGCGTCACCTTGAAGGTGTAGCTGTCGCCGTTGGTGAGCAGCAAGACCGTGCAGGTGAGCGGGCCTGTGGTCCACGTGCAGGTTTCGTTGCCGTTGACCGCCGTGGTCAAGTCCGTCGCGGTGACCTTGTAGCTGGTAATGGCGCTCCCGCCGTTCGAGGCGGGCGCGGTCCAGGTCACGACAGCCGAGGCATTGCCGCGTGTTGCCGAGACGCCAGTGGGCGAGCCCGGAATAGTGGCGGGTACGACCACCGACGAGACAGATGGGATCCCCGTGCCCGCGACGTTCGACGCAGTGACGCCAAATGCGTAGTTGTCGCCGTTGGTGAGTGCCAAGACCGTGCAGGTGAGTGGGCCTGTGGTCCACGTGCAGGTCTCGTTGCCGTTCGCAGGCGTTGTCAGGTCCGTCGCGGTGACCTTGTAGCTGGTGATGGCGCTGCCACCGTTCGTGCTTGGCATGATCCAGGTCACGACAGCCGAGCCATTGCCAGGTGTTGCATGGACCGAGGTCGGCTGGCCCGGGACGTCGGCGGGGACCACGGCCGGTGAGGACCCGGACGACCCTGACGAGCCGACGGCGTTTGTCGCGCTAACCGTGAACGTGTAGCTGTCGCCGTTGGTGAGCCCCAAGACCGCGCACTGGAGCGGTCCGGAGGTCCACGTGCATGATTCCCCGCCGTTCGCCGGCGTGGTTAGGTCAGTAGCGGTCGCCCTGTAGTGCAGGATGCGGCTCCCCCCGTCCGACGCCGGTGCGTGCCATAGGACCTGCGCAGAGCGGTTGCCGCGCACGGCCGAGATCGAGGTTGGTTTGAGGGGCCTCGTTGCCGGCGTCACCGCCGGTGACGGTGACGATACGAAACCGGTCCCCAAGACGTTGGTGGCCGTGACCGTGAATCGGTAGTGCACGCCGTTGGTGAGGAACTTGGCGACACACACGTGCGCGCTCGTGACGCATACGAGCTTCCCGGGATGCGACGTGACGTTGTAGCGGGTGACAACCGCCAGCCCGTCGCTGGGCGGCGCATGCCAGCGAATGACTGCGCTGCCCGCCCGGGAAACGGCTGTGACGTCGGTCGGGGCGAGCGGGGTGAAGGGCGGAATCGGAGTGGTGACCGTCGTGCCGTTGCCGAGCTGGCCCTGGATGTTGCTGCCCCAGCACGAACGCATCCCGAGCGACAGGAGCGCGCAGGCGCTGTCGTCACCGGCGACCAATTGGATGACGCCCCCGAGGCGCGTGCCGAGGGGGACCGGCGTGTTTCGGTAGGTGCCGTTGCCGAGCTGACCGTCCAAGTTCCATCCCCAGCACTTGACCGTCCTCGTGCGCAACAGCGCACACGTGTGCCCGTAGCCGAGTGCAGTCTGTGTTGCTCCCGACAGGCCGCGCACCAAGACGGGCACGTGTTGGTCGCGGTGCGTGTTGTCGCCGAGCTGGCCGTACTGGTTCCTACCCCAGCACTTCACCGCACCCGAGCGAAGGACCGCGCACGTGCTTCCGAATCCAGCGGCGAGCGAGGTCGCACCACCGAGGCCCGCGACCGTGACCGGCGTCGCCTCCGACTTTGTCGTGCCGTTGCCGAGCTGGCCGAACTTGTTCAAACCCCAGCACTTGACGGTTCCCGCGCGAAGCAGCGCGCAGGTGTCGCCGTAGCCCGCCGCGATCTGGACGACGCCGCTCAGTCCTCGCACCGTGGTGGGCACGTGCTCGTCGTGATGCGCGCCGGTGCCGAGCTGCCCGTAGTAGTTCCAGCCCCAGCACCTGACGAGTCCCGACGCGAGCAGCGCGCAGCTGTGCTCGAATCCGAGGGCGATCGAGCGCACACCGGACAGCGCCTTCACCGAGACGGGAAGCCGTGAGTTGGTCGTCCGCGCGTCGCCCAGCTGCCCGTACTTGTTCCAGCCCCAGCACTTCACCACGCTGGTTCGAAGGATCGCGCAGGTGTGCGCGAATCCCATCGCGATCTGGCGGGCCGACGCGAGTCCGTGTACCGCAACAGGCACTTTCGTCACTCTCGTCGTGCCGTTGCCGTCCTCGCCGTAGATGTTCCAGCCCCAGCAGCGCGCNNGCGAGTCCCACGGCCACGACGAGCGCCACGAAGCTCGAGAGGCTGCGTTGTCGATTCATCGGTGTCCTGACGACGCGCTGAGGACGTGCTCCAATTGGCGATCCAGCACGGCGTCCCTCCATGGCAGTCGCAACGCCAGGTCCGCGTGCGAAACCGATATCACCTCGACCCCCGCCCCGCTCTCAAGAGTCCTTGAAGATACCTCTTTGCGGGGCTCGCCACTTTTGGCACGCGCCGACGCGGCGTCAGGGGAGTCGGATGGCGCCGCCAAGTGGCGCTGCCATCACGCAGCAGACCGAGGATAAAGTCCGTTCACCTGGAGCCCCGGTGACGTCGGCCTTCTAGCCGTGCTTGAAGAGGTCCCCTGGACCTGCCACACCTCACCGGGCCGAGACTGATTGGAGCGGCGAATGGCACGATTGGGTCGATACGTGGTCGCTCGTGCGGCCGTGAGCTGCACGATCGTCGGATTGCTGACATTCGGAGGCGTCTGGCAGGCGACCGAGGGGTTTGCGGTGGCACGACACGCACGCGTAACCCATGGCTACCTCGCTCTCGGTGACTCGGTGACATTCGGCTACCGCGAGGCGAACACGACACCGGCGCCGAACTACCTTGACGCACCATCGTTCATCGGCTACCCGAAGGACGTGGGCCTCGCCCTCGGCCTTCAGGTGGCGAATGCCGCGTGCCCTGGTGAGACCTCGTTGAGCCTCATCAAAAAGGGCGTGCAGAGCAACGGGTGCGAGAACGTGCCCGGTGGGGGTCCCGGCTACCGGTCGGCGTTCCCGCTCCACGTGAGCTACAAGGGCACGCAGCTCGCCTACGCGGACGCGTACCTGAAGACGCATCGGAGCACCCAGCTCGTCACGCTCATGATCGGCGCCAACGACGCCTTCTTGTGCCAGGAGACGACGGCTGACAAGTGCGCGAGCGAGCTGCCAGCGGTCCTCAAGCAGATCTCATCGAACGTGGCCGCCATGCTGGGCTCGATCCGCACGAGCGCCCACTACAAGGGTCAGATCGTGGTCGTCAACTACTACTCGCTCGACTACGCCAACGCGGTCGACAACGCCGCGAGCCAGACCTTGAACACGACGGTCGACAAGGCTGCCAAGCCGTATCACGTCCAGATCGCCGACGGGTACGGCGCCTTCAAGGCGGCGGCGCTGCAGTCCGGCGGCGACACCTGCAAGGCCGGCCTGTTGACCCAGTTGACCTCGACGGGCTGTGGCGTCCATCCGAGCATCGCGGGTCAGGCACTGCTCGCCCTGGCGGTGGAAGAGGTCGTCAAGAGGTAGGCACCCGCGACGTCGGGGGTGTGGCGCGTGCGCGGCGGAGCGCCACGATGCCGGCCGACGAGTCTGCCCAGGCGCAGCCTCGGTCCGGACGACCGTTCACCGAGGGTGTGCTCATGCGGCGGAGTGCAGGTCGCGCTGTCGTATCCGGACCTGATGAGCTAGAGGTGGCGGGGTGACCGCTCATTCGTAGCGCTCTCGCTCTGCCTGGCTGCGCTCCGCCTCGATCGCGAGGGTCTGATCCATGTCGTCGTCCGGGTGCGCTTCCGCCTCGTCCAAGAGCGCATCAGCCTTGCCCTTCCCCCAGAATCGGACCATGAGCCTTCCGAATCCCCAGCCGCCACTTGTGCTCATGGGCACTCCCCTCGCTCCGGCATTGCTACTACAGAGCAGATGCCGCGCGAGACAGGTAGGTGAGCTATGCGCGGGCGGCTCGACGCGAACCGGTTCGATCCGTCCAGAAGATCTTCGAGCGTGGACCCTGTCGTGGTACTCCGCGCACTGGCCCCAGTCCTCTCGCGCCTTCTCGACGCAATCGCCCCGCGTGTCAGGACCGGACCCCGAGCTGGGCCAACTGCTGTTCGAGGTGCGCGCGCTCGACCTCGTTTGCCGTCAGCATGAGCGCCTCTTCGTAGAAGAGCCTCGCCGCGCGCACGTCGCCGACCCGGCGGCTGAAGTCAGCACGAGCGGCCGGGAAGTACGGGTACGACGCCAGCAGGGGCTCCGAAGCGAGCGGCTCGAGTGCGCCAAGGCCCGCTGCTGGCCCCTGCGCGAAGCCGATGGCGACAGCCCGGTTCAGCGCGACGACGGGCGAAGGCCACGCGGCCATGAGCGTGTCGTAGTGCCCCACGATGGCCGTGAAGTCCGTTGCCTCCCAGCTCGGCGAGTTGTCGTGGATGCACGCGATCGCCGCCATGAGGGCGTAGATGCTGGGCGGCGACCCCTCGAGCGCCGTCTTGGCGAGGCCCGTGCCCTCGGCGATCGCGTCGCGGTCCCACGCCGAGCGGTCCTGGTCAGCGAGCAGGACGAGTCGCCCGTCGACGAGCCGGGTCGCGCGCCGGGCATCGGTCAGCACGAGCAAGGCGAGCAACCCCGCCACGCCGGCGTCGCTGGGCAGCAGGTCGAAGAGCATCCGCGCGAGCAGGAGGCCCTGATCGACGAGGTCGTCACGGACCAGCTCCTCGCCGCCGGGCGATGCGTGACCCGTCGTGAAGACAAGGTGGACGACCTGGAGCACCGCGGTGGTTCTGTCGGCGAGCTCGTCGAGCGTCGGCGTCCGATACGGGATCCGAGCCTGTGTGATCTTCTTCTTCGCCCGGGTGAGGCGGGCGGCCATCGTGGGCTCGCTCACGAGGAAGGCCCTCGCGACCTCCGCCGTCGTCAAGCCGCAGACGAAGCGCAGCGTGAGCGCCACCTGGGTGGCGACCGCCAAGGCTGGGTGACAGCACGTGAAGATGAGCCGGAGGCGGTCGTCCTCGATCTCGGGCGGCCTGCCCCAGACGAATGGCGGCGCCGTGTCGTCCTCGACGAGGAGCGGGAGGTGCCGGCGCAGGACTGTCTCACGGCGTAGCTGATCGCGCGCGACGTTGCGTGCGGTCGTGGTCAGCCACGCGCCTGGTCGGGCCGGAATGCCGCCCGGACCCCAGGCGACGAGCGCCTTGGCGAACGCCGCCTGCACGCATTCCTCGGCGAGGTCGAGGTCAGCGGTCACCCGGACGGTCGCCGCCAGCACGAACGCCCACTCGGTGCGATGGGCGTCCGCGATGGCTTGTGCGACTGCCGGGTCAATGGCCACGTGCGCTCAGTCGAACACCCTGATTGGTCGAACCTCGACGCCGCCGAACTCTGCGGGGATGTCCTTTGCGATGAGGAGGGCTGCGTCGAGGTCAGGCGCCTCGATCACGTAGTAGCCGCCAAGTCCTTCCTTGGTCTCGCTGAATGGTCCGTCGGTCACGCTGAACTCGCCGGACGCGCCCTTGCGGATCGAGGTCGCGGTCGACGTGGACTCGAGCGCGTTGCCGCCCCTGATGACCGCGCCGTGCTTCTCGCCGAACGCCATGTGTCCGTCCATGACGGCCTTGGTCGCCGCCTCGTCGGCCGTCTCCCACGCCTTCTCGTCCCCGTAGATCAACACCAGGTACTCAGCCATGTCTCCCTCTCGGTCAAGGCTGCCCGGTCGGACCGCCTGTATCCACGACGAACGTGACACCTTGGAATCGACAAACTCTGACAGAGACCGCTCAGCGGCAAGCTCGTCGCGATGGGGAGCGAGGTCGCCCTGGGCCCTCCGGCCGCCACCTGCGAACCGTGCCCGACGCGTCGGTGGGGCCGAATGTCGCGGTCCCAAGTCGGTTAACTCGTTTTTCTAAGGAACTTCTGCCCATAAAACCCATGTGATTACTGGGATATCCATTGGCTACGCGAATTAACCCCTCAGATGAACAGTTTCTGCATCCCACATGCGGTTACATCATCAAACCAATCGGATAAGGAGGATTTATGCAACGTCTACTGGGCCGCTCTTCGAGCGGATCAACCCGAGGGGGAGTAGCCGCTCTCGTGGGGGCACTGTTGGTAGCGGGGACGGCACTCGTGTCATCGCCCGCAGGTGCGTCAAATCAGAGCATCCACTTCTCGGTGACGAGGGTCGCCTTCGGCGCCGTCGACATCGGCACGTCGGGGACCGACTCTTCGATCGTCACCAACCACACGGGGCAGCCGCTGTACTTCGAGTCGGCGGTGCCGTCGAAATCCAGCAAGGGCGCCGAGTACCACGGCTCGGCTGGCACGTGCGTCGGTGCGCTCGCACCCGCGGCAACGTGTGACGTCGCGGTGACCTTCGCTCCCAATGAGCAGGGGCTTCGTGCGTCGTCACTCGCAGTGACGTTCGGGGAGAAGAACGGTGGGGGCATCATCACCTCGTCGGCGACCGTCAACGCGGCGCTGTTCGGCCGAGGCGTCCTTCCGACGTTCACGCTGTCGGGCGCGAACGCGGGCAACGTGCAGGTCGGCGGATCCGGCACCGAGCTGGCCACGATCACGAACACGTCCTACGTGCCGCTGAAGGTGCACTCCTGGAGCCTGCAGGGTGTCGTCAACCACAACTTCGCGGTGACGTCGAACGCGTGCCCATCGCCGCTGGCCCCAGGTGCGACCTGCGGCCTCGTGCTGACGTTCTCGCCGCACCGCACCGGCTCTGCGACCGCCACGCTGACGGTCAAGATGCTCGTGCCCGGTGACAAGGAGAGCCTCGTCGCTCGTCAGTCCACCGTCAGGGGCAACGGCGTGACCAAGGGCACCGCACAGCCCTTCGAGCTGTCCGCGCTCAACTTCGGCACCGTGACGGTCGGGACGACCGCGACNNTACGCGGTGACGGGCAACAACTGCCCCACGCCGATCGTGCCTGGGGCCAGCTGCGACCTGACGGTGTCGTACTCACCGGCAGCCGCTGTGACGCACAACGCCACGCTCAACGCGCAGGTGACGTACGTCAACTCGAAGCTCGTGACCGTGCATGCCTACGAGCACACGAGCCTGACGGGCACGGGCGTCAACCCGACCTTCACGCTCGCGACCGACAAGTTCCCGCTTACCACGGTGGGTGCGACGTCCGACGGGCTCGTGACGATCACGAACAACTCGCTCGTCTCGCTCAACTACGACACCGCGGCATTCGAAGGCGCGGACCAGTCGAGCTGGTCGATCGTCGGGAACTCCTGCTCGAGCCCGATCCTCTCGGGTGCGTCCTGCTCGATCGAGGTTGCGTTCTCGCCGCGGTCACAAGGCGCGCTCGCGATCACCCTTGACGTGACGCTGGACCAGACAGTGCGCCTGCACGAGTCGTTCATCGCCCGTCGGATCGCGCTCGTCGGCCATGGCCAGCTACCCTCGTTCAAGATCGCCGTGCCGTCCCTGCCCTCGACGCCCAAGGGCGTCCCGGTCTCGGGCACCGCGACGCTGACCAACGCCTCGTCGGTCAACCTCTCGCTCAACGGCTACCAGGTCTTCGGCCCGAACGCGGCTGACTTCACGGTCACCGGCACGACCTGCTCTGGGCTGATCGCCCCGGCGGGGACATGCAAGCTCACGATCCAGTTCAAGCCGTCCAGGAGCTCGGCTGGTAGCGAGCACGCGACGCTGAAGGTGATCATGAACATCGCCGGCACGTCGCCGCTCGTGACGACGGCCAAGAACGCGGCGCTCTCGGGTACCGAGTCCTAGTCGAAGTGATCTGACGAGGCCCCCCGGTCGAGCATCGGCTCGGCCGGGGGCGCTTCGCGTCCGCACCCACGTCGCTGGTGGCCTCAGGTCGCTGCTTCAGCCTGGCGCAGGCCCTTGAGGCCCAGGGCGAGCACCGTCGAGATGCCCAGCGCAGCGGCGAAGGCCCCCATTGCCCAGTTCGCCGAGGCGTGCGCGATGAGAAGCCCCGCGACGAGCGGCGAGAGCGCCGCGAGCCCCGACGAGGCCTGGATGAGGGCGTTGTTGACGCGGCCGCGCATCGACTCAGGCGTCTCGCGCAGCAGCGCGGCGAACAGCCCCGCGTTCGCCGTCGGCGCAAGGAAGAAGGGCACCGCGATTGGGATCGCGATGAGCGGCGAGGGCATGAGGACGGCAGCGACGGCGGTGAGCACCATGCCAGCCCCGGTGAGCATGACCACCATCTGGGACAGCGTGAGACGCCCCTGGATCCTCGGTGCCGCGAGGGCGCCGAGCAGCCCGCCGGCGAAGATCGCGGCCTGGGTCAGTCCGATCACCGTGGTGGACGTGCCGGCGTGGCGCATCCCGAGCACGACGGTGAACACGACACCGGTGATGGCGAAGTTGATGAGGGGCGACTGGAAGACGACCGCGCGCAGCAGGGCGTCGTGCCAGATGTACCGGACGCCGTCGAATGCCTCGCTCCACAGACCCTTGCGGGCACCCTTGGCGGGCTTGGGGTCGAAGTCGCCGGACATGAGGCTGGACGTGAGCAGCGACGCGCCATAGGAGACGGCGTCGCCGACAAAGGGGACCGCGGCGCCGACGCTGAACAGGAAGCCACCGAGGGCCGGACCGCCGAGGCCGGCTGCGTACTGGCGCGCCTCGGTGGCGGCCCAGGCGCCCTCGAGTTGGACGTCGTCGACGATGTTCGGCAGTGCCGCAGTCGAAGACGGTGAGAAGATCGTGTCGCCGACGCGATCGATGACCGCGGCGACGAGCACGACCTCCCACGCGATCGCGTGGACGGCGACGCCGATGGCGAGCCCGCCGAGCACGATCATCCTGACGGTGTCGCAGACGATCATGGTCGTGCGGCGATTGAGCCGGTCCGCGAGCGCACCGGCCGGGAGCCGGACGCAGAACGCAACGACGGAGGTCACCGTCGCGACCGCACCGGCGATGACCGGCGACTTCGTGAGCGCGAAGATCAAGAGGGGGTAGGCGAGGACGCCGAGCTGGGTCCCGAGGTCCGACGCCACCTGGCCGACCCACAACAGGCGGAAGTTCCGGTTGAGCCGAAGCGGCAGCGGCGTGGTCCGCGGCGGCCGCCGCGCCTGGTCGTGGTCGACAGGGGAGTCCTCCATGACGTCATAGTGACATATGTCTGACGTCAATTCAGGGGCGCTCTGCCTGCCTCGGGGATCGCACCCGCACGTGGCTAGCGTCGCTGGATGCCGGTCGTCGCTTTCCAAGGTGAGCCAGGTGCCTACTCCGAAGAGGCGTGCTCGGTTGTCTTCCCCGATGCCGAGTACCGGCCGACCGTCTCGATCCGCCGGGTCTTCGAGTCCGTCGAGGTTGGTCAGGTCGACTTCGGCCTCGTGCCGATGGACAACTCGCAGGCGGGCAGCATCAACGAGACCTACGACCTCTTCCTGCGCCACGGGCTCTCCTTGGTCGCCGAGGTCGCGGTCCCCGTCGACCACTGCCTCCTCGGGTTCCCGGGCGTCGAGCTTGACGAGCTGACCGAGGTGCTCTCGCACCCCCAGGCGCTCGCCCAGTGCGAGGAGTTCCTCAGCTCGCTCTCCGCGACGACGCGAGCTGACTACGACACCGCAGGGGCGGCGAAGCGGATCATGCGCGACGGCCTGCGCACGACCGCAGCGATCGCCTCACACAGGGCGGCAGCGCTCTACGGGCTGAGCGTCCTCGCCGAGCGGATCCAGACCTACCCAGACAACTCGACCCGCTTCGGCGTCATCGCCAAGCGCGCGGAGCCGCTCGGCGTGGCGGACAAGACCTCGATCGTCTTCGGCGTCGGGCACGTGCCGGGCTGCCTGTACCGATGTCTCGGTGCGTTCGCGGAGCGGCACCTGAACCTGACGAAGCTCGAGTCGCGGCCGCGTGCAGGCAGGCCATGGGAGTACGTCTTCTACGCGGACATCGAGGCCGGCGCCGACGCCCCGGCGATGGTCGACGCGTTGACCGAGCTGAGCGAGCACGCGACGTTCACGCGGGTGCTCGGGAGCTACCAGGGTGGACTCTCGGGTCCTTGACTGCCCGCGAATCGGTGCACCCGCGCAGCGCACCGTGACCGACCACGTGCTCGGTGATCGCTGCCACAATGATCGAGTGACTGCGGCGAACGAGAGGCACGCAGCAACCGACGTCCACCCCGACCACGACGCCGTGCACCTCGAGCTTCGGAGCTGGTTCACGACATCTGCACCCGAGATCGACTACGTCGTCGAAGAGCAGTGGTACGGCTACCTGAGCGGTCCGAGCGGATCGGCGGGCTCGCGCCTCATCCTCACGATCGACGACCCCGATGACGCAGCCCGGGCACTGCGCGACGTACGGCAGCGGGCTGGCGGGCCCGTCACGGTCTGGGTCGACGACCGGGCCCGATGCCAGCGCCTCGACCGCACCCTGCGCGACGGCGGGTGCCGCCCGGTGAGGTCGACCACGCACCTGGCGCTCGTCGGTGAGCTCTCGGCACGCTCAGGGCCAGCCTCTCTCACGGTGCACGACGTTGGCCCCGACGGCCTCGAGGAGTGGGTCGTGACGAAGCTCAAGAGCTTCGCGGACACCGAAGCGACCCCGACCGACGAGCAGGTCGCGCGCGAGGTCGCCGTGCGACAACCCGAGATGGCGCTCGCACGGCTGCAGGTCGCGCGCCTCGGCGGCGATGCCGTGGCTGCCCTCGCCTACTACTTCGGCGCCGACCAGCTGGTCTTCAGCCTCGGCACGCGCATCCCGTTCCGTCAACAAGGGATCGCGCAGCAGCTGCTGTCGAGATGGGTCGCCGCCGGCCGCGCCGAGGGGTGCCGCTCGTTGTTGATCAACGCGGATCATCTCGGTGCGCCCGAGGCGCTCTATAGGCGAATGGGATTCGTCGACGAGGTCTACTGGTACCAGCGCTACGAGTTCTGAGGCGAGCGCGAGGCGACGACCTCGCCGCGTCGCAGGACGTGGCGTGCGAGCGCGGTCCCCGGCCGGTACGCGAGATGCGAGGCCGCCGGGGCGTCGAGCACCACGAGGTCAGCGGGCAGTCCGACGCAGAGGCGCCCGACGTCGTCACGTCGAAGGGCTGTCGCCCCGCCCCTCGTCGCCGCGTACAGCGCCTCGTCCGCGGTCATGCCGAGCTCTCGGACCGCCAGCGCGATCACGAACGGCATGGACGTGACGAAGGACGTGCCGGGGTTGCAGTCGGTGGCGAGCGCGACCGTGACGCCGGCGTCGAGCAGCTGGCGTGCGTCGGCATAGGGCGAGCGCGTGCAGAACTCCGCGGCAGGCACGAGGGTCGCGACGACGTCGGCGTCCGCGAGCATCGAGGCGCCCTTCGCCGTGCAGAACGTGCAGTGGTCAACGCTGGCGGCGCCGAGCTCCGCGGCGAGCTCGGCGCCGCCCATGTCCGCGGTCTGGTCGGCGTGCAGCCGGATGCCGAGCCCGGCCGCCCTCGCCGCGGACAGCACCGTTCGGCACTCCTCGACGGAGAAGCCAACCGGGTCGCAGAAGGCGTCGGCCCAGCGCGCGACCGGCGCGCAGCGCTCCAGCATCGAACCACTCAGCTCGCCCACGTAGTCGTCTCGACGTCCCGCAAGCTCGGGAGGCACGGCATGGGCGCCGAGCCACGTCACCTCCTCGGTGAGGCTCGCCGAGACCTCGAGGAGCCGCCGCTCGCCCCCGACGGTGAGGTCGTAGCCCGACTTCGCCTCGACGGTCGTGGTCCCCGAGGCCAGCATCTCGGCCAGCCGTTGCCGCGCGTCGCGCTCGAGGTCATCGGTCGACGCGGCGCGCGTCGAGGCGACCGTGCGCAGGATCCCCCCGCCGTCGAACGGCGCGCCGGCCATGCGTGCCTCGAACTCGTCAGCCCGGTCGCCGGCGAAGACGAGGTGGGTGTGCGAGTCGACGAACCCCGGGATGACCGCGCCACCCCGCGCGTCGATCGCGTCGTCGGCCGCCGGGGCACCACTCGACGGTCCGACCCACGCGACGAGGCCGCCCTCGACGACCAGGCACGCGTCGTGCAGGCGGCCCAAGGCGCCATCGCCATGGCGCGCGTCGTTGGTGGTGAGTTCGCCGATGTTGCTGATCGCGAGCGACGCCATCGCTACAGCTCGCGCATCGGCACCCGGATGCCCGCGTCCTCGGCGACCTGCTCGGCGTCGGCGTACCCCGCGTCGACGTGGCGGATGATGCCGGTCAACGGGTCGTTCGTCAGCACTCGGGCGATCTTCTCGCGCGCGATCGCGGTGCCGTCGGCGACGGTGACCTGCCCTGCGTGCAGCGAGCGACCGATGCCCACGCCGCCGCCGTTGTGGATGGACACCCACGACGCGCCAGAGGCGGTGTTGACCAGCGCATTGAGCAGCGGCCAGTCGGCGATCGCATCGGAGCCGTCGAGCATGGCCTCGGTCTCGCGATACGGCGACGCGACCGACCCGCAGTCGAGATGGTCGCGGCCGATGACGATCGGGGCGGCCAGCTCGCCACTCGCGACCAGGTCGTTGAACGCCACGCCCGCCTTGTCGCGCTCGCCGTAGCCGAGCCAGCAGATGCGTGCGGGCAGCCCCTGGAACGCCACCTTCTCCTCGGCCTTGCGGATCCACCGCGCGAGCGGCTCGTTGTCGGGGAACAGCCGGAGGATCTCGAGGTCGGTGCGGTGGATGTCCTTTGGGTCCCCGGAGAGCGCCACCCAGCGGAACGGGCCCTTACCCTCGCAGAAGAGCGGTCGGATGTAGGCGGGCACGAAGCCGGGGTACTCGAAGGCGCGCGGGAACCCGCCGGCGAGCGCCTCGGCTCGAAGCGAGTTGCCGTAGTCGAACACCTCGGCGCCCGCGTCGAGGAAGCCCACCATGGCCGCCACGTGCCTCGCCATCGAGAGACGGGCGCGGTCAGTGAACTCCTCCGGCTTCTTGTCGGCGTAGTCGTGCCAGTCGCCGAGGTCGATGCCCTCGGGCAGGTAGCTGAGCGGGTCGTGCGCGGAGGTCTGGTCGGTCACGATGTCGACGGGAACGCCACGACGGAGGATCTCGGTGAACAGGGTCGCCGCGTTGCCGAGCACGCCGACGCTGAGCGCGACGCGCTGCGCCTTGGCGGTCGTCACCCGCTCGATGGCCGCGTCGAGGTCCGTCGTCCACTCGTCGAGATACCGATGCTCCACGCGTCGCTGGAGCCTCGCCGGGTCCACCTCGACCAGGAGGCAGACGCCGTCGTTCATGGTCACTGCCAGCGGCTGGGCGCCCCCCATGCCGCCGGCGCCGGCGGTCAGCGTCAGCGTGCCGGCGAGCGTCCCGCCGAAGCGCTTCCTCGCGATCGCCGCGAACGTCTCGTAGGTGCCCTGCAGGATCCCCTGGGTCCCGATGTAGATCCACGACCCCGCGGTCATCTGGCCGTACATCGTGAGGCCCATCGCCTCGAGCCGTCGGAACTCCGGCCACGTGGACCAGTCGCCGACCAGGTTCGAGTTCGCGAGCAGGACCCTCGGCGCCCATTCGTGGGTCTGCACGACGCCGACGGGGCGGCCGGACTGCACGAGCATCGTCTCGTCGTCGCCAAGCGTCGCGAGGGTGCGGACCATCGCGTCGAAGCTCGGCCAGTCGCGTGCGGCGCGGCCGGTCCCGCCGTAGACGACGAGGTCGTCGGGGCGCTCGGCGACCTCGGGGTCGAGGTTGTTCTGCAGCATTCGCAGCGCGGCCTCCTGCGGCCAGCTCCTTGCCGTCAGCGTCGAGCCACGAGGCGCGGCTACGGGGCGGGCACCTTGCACGGGGACTCCTTCAGTTGAGTTGGTCCACGAACGGCTCGATCGCCTTCCACCACGAGCCGTCGAGGAGGAACGACTCGGCGATCGCGATCTCACGCGCGAGCGGTCGGTCGGGTCCAGGACCGACGCCGAGCGCCACGAGCGCGCGGACGAGGGCGTTCGACGGTGGCGCGCCGACGAGCGGCGCGCGCAGCGACAGCGCGCGGGACCCCGCGAGTAGCTCGACGGCGAGCACGATGCGGAGCGCGGCAATGCTCCTGCGGAGCTTGCGAGCGGCGTGCCACCCCATGGACACGTGATCCTCCTGCATCGCTGAGGTGGGGATCGAGTCGACGGACGCGGGCACCGCGAGGCGCTTCATCTCGGACACGAGCCCCGCCTGGGTGTAGTGGGCGATCATGAGGCCGGAGTCCACGCCGGGTCGGTGCGCGAGGAATGCCGGCAGTCCGAAGCTGCGCGCAGGGTCGAGGAGCCGGTCCGTGCGGCGTTCCGACATGGAGGCGACGTCGGCGAGCGCGATCGCGCAGAAGTCCAGCACGTAGCCGAGCGGAGCGCCGTGGAAGTTCCCCGTCGACGCGAGGCTGCCGTCCGCGAGGACCACAGGGTTGTCGATCGCGGACTCCAGCTCGAGCACCGCGACGCGCCGTGCGTGCTCGACCGTGTCGCGCGCGGCGCCGTGCACCTGGGGCGCGCAGCGCAGCGAGTAGGCGTCCTGGACCTGCGACGTGTCGTCGAGGTGGGCCGCGACGATGGGGGAGTCCGCCATCAGCCGCAGGAGATTCGCGGCACTCAGCTGCTGGCCGACCTGTGGTCGCAGCCGCTGGAGGTCGTCGCGGAACACGCGGTCGGTGCCGCGCAGGGCCTGGATCGACAGCGACGCGGTCACGTCAGCGATCCGAAGCAGCTCCTCGGCGTCGCGGACAGCGAGGAGCAGCATGCCGAGCATGCCGTCGGTGCCGTTGATGAGGGCGAGCCCCTCCTTCTCGGCGAGCGTCACGGGCTGGAGCCCCGCGGCGCTGAGCGCGTCGCCAGCCGCGATCCGCTCACCTCGTGCGTCGCGAACGTCGCCCTCCCCCATGAGCGCGAGGCCAACGTGCGCGAGCGGCGCGAGGTCGCCCGAGCACCCGAGCGAGCCGAACTCGAAGACGACTGGCGTGATCCGAGCGTTGAGGAGCTCCGCGTAGGCCTGCGCGGTCACGGCACGGACGCCGGTGACCCCCGAGCACAGCGTGCGGAGGCGGCAGAGCATCATCGCTCGGACCACCTCTGCCTCCACCTCGTCGCCGACGCCCGCCGCGTGGCTGCGCAGGAGCGAGCGCTGCAGGCCGGCCCGGTCACCGGGCTCGATGTAGGTCGTGGCCAGCGACCCGAAGCCCGTCGAGACGCCGTAGACCGGCAGGTCGGAGTCCACGAGGGCGTCGATGCCGTGCCGGCACGCATCGAGGCGCTCGAGCACTGCGTCGTCGAGGTGCACCTCCTCGAGGCCCCGGGCGACGCGGATCACGTCGTCGATCGTGAGCGTCGTGCCGTCCAGCGTGACGGTCACCGCGCCCTCCCGACGAAGCCTGCCAGGACCTCGAGGACGACCAGGGCCGCCAGGCGAACGGTCCGCTGATCGTCAGTGTCGCGCTCCACGTCTATCTCGGTCAGGTCGATCGCGCGCACGCGGGGATCGCGCGCCAGCAGTCGGGCGGCCCGTCGAACGTCGTCTGCGGAGAGCCCCCCCGGGGCTGCCGCGGGACACGCCGGCACGCTGGCACGGTCCGCGACGTCGAAGTCGATGTCGACGTAGATCGGGCGGTCACCCTCGCCAGCGACCTCGAGGGCGCGGGCCACCGCGACGTCGATCGGCTGGTTTCGCATCTCGAAGCGAGGGACGATCGTGATCCCGGCCTTGCGGGCTTCCAGCGCGTACGAAGCCGAGTTGGAGAAGTCGGCGAGCCCCAGCTGGGCGACGTGGTTCCCGTCGAGTCCCGCCTCG
Source organism: Acidimicrobiaceae bacterium (assembly GCA_003135595.1). Lineage (GTDB taxonomy): Bacteria > Actinomycetota > Acidimicrobiia > Acidimicrobiales > RAAP-2 > Palsa-459. The sequence goes on from PLCI01000131.1 coordinate 19,792, forward strand.
AGGAGCTGGCGAACGGGCGAGCCGTTCGACTCGCCCTCTCGGAGGTCGAGGTGCGCGTCAAGGGTGATGAGGCCCCAGCGTCCGAGCGCGTCGCCGGCGAGCGCGGACATCGCCGGGAACGTCATGCTGTTGTCGCCGCCGAGGGCGATCAGGAGTCCGCATGCCGCATCGATCCGGGCCATGTGCTCGCGGACATGGATCTTCCCGTCCGCTGCGTCGGGCTCGTGCACGTCGCCGTAGTCGACCACGTCGACCAGCTCGGCGAGATCCACCTCGTCTTGCCACGAGAACGTGGCGAATCGCTCGAGTGCTGTCCGGATGGCCGCGGGCGTGGAGGTCCCCGAGCGAGGTGTGAGCGACGACTGGAACGTCGAGATGCCGATCAGTGCCGCGCTCAGTCGCCCGGCACGGAGTTCGGGGCGAAGCAGTGAGTCAGCGGACGTCCAGCGTGGGTCCTGCGTCACGTCGTCACCTTACGAACCGGACCGACACTCGGGCAGCCATCGTCGCCGGGCGCCTCTCGGTCGAGGCGTCGCCGAGATCACGCAGGATCGATTGAGTCCCGACTCGTCAGCGCCAGTCGAGGGAGGGACAGGCGAGCCGAGTCCGTTGGCCCCTCCGCGGTGTCGATGATCGCTCGCAATCGCAGAGGAATCAGCCGTACCGCAACGACCGGCGCCACGAACAAGATCGAGTTGTCCAGCGACGTCAGTGCGAGTCCTGCCCAGACATCTCCCTTGTTGACACCGCAAATGGGACCTAGGTCCCTGTTATGCCAGACGCTGTCGCGAGCAGACTTGAAGACCTCATCGGAATGGAGCGCCGTGTCGAGATATCACGACTATCTCCGCTGGCTGTACAAGGGCGGTCGCCCGAACCGCTTGGCCCGGCTGCAGAACAGCGCCTCAGCCGCCGTGTTCGCCCGGGGCGTGCTCCCGAGGCGGGCAGCCTCGCTCGAGGTCCGGGGCCGCAAGAGCGGGCGGACCGTGTCGCTGCCGGTCGTGATCGCCGACCTGGCGGGGGAGCGCTACTTGGTCTCCATGCTCGGTGAGGGTGCCAACTGGGTCCAGCACGTGCGAGCCGATCATGGTCAGGCGATCCTCCGACACGGAAGGTGCGAGTCCGTCACCCTCGAGGAAGTCCCCGTCGAGGACCGCCCCGCGATCTTGCGCCGCTACCTCGACGTCGCGCCCGGAGCGAGGCCGCACATACCTGTCGAGCGCAGCGCGCCGATCGCGGACTTTGAGCGGATCGCTCCCAGCTTCCCCGTGTTTCGCATCGTCGCCACGGGGGGCCGAAAGGATCCCTCGATCCGGTAAGCCGGTGCACGCGGACTGCGTGCGGGAGCCGGTCAGCCACCGGCCGGGTCGGGGAGCCTCGTCGCGTCAACGCCGAGGCTCGCCCGCACCTTGCCCAGCAGCTCGAGGAGCTGCTCGCGCTCGTGGGGTTCGAGCTCCGCGCAGATCCGTGCTTCCTGCGCCTTGGCCGCCTCGAGCGCCGCGTCGTGGAGGGACTCGCCTTTCGCCGTGAGGTGCAGGGCGCGGGTCCTGCGATCCGACGTCAGGTGCCGACGCTCGATGAGGCCCTTGTCCTCGAGCTGGTCGACGATCGTGACCATGGTGCTCGCCGGGATCCCCAAGCCGTCGCCGATGCCCTGCTGGGACTGGTCGGGCGCGAGGCGCACGGCACTCATGACCGCGAAATGCCGAGGCTCGATGTCGAACTGGCCCGTGATCCGGCCGAACTGGCGGGCCGTCTCGAGGCCGAGTTGGGACAGGGTGAAGCCGACGGAGACCCAGGGTGGCCCGCTCCCGACCCGCTGCTCATCCGGTGGCACCACGGTCGAACTGTACTTTCATGTGGTTCGATATAGGATAGTTCCATGCCGAGTAATTCGCAGGCGAACGATGTGCCTCGGTCGGCGCTCGGACGGCTCGCGAGCTGGGTGATCACGCACCGCCGCCGCGTGCTCCTCGTGTGGGCGGTGCTGTTCCTCTTCGGAGGCTACGCGTCGTCGCAGCTGACCTCGCGGCTGAGCTACGACTTCTCCCTTCCGGGCCAGCCCGCCTACGAGACCGGGCTGAAGATCCGGCACCTCTGGGGCAACGGCGGCGATCCTCCGACGGTGCTCGTGGTGACGGTGCCCCAGGATTCGCACGTCAGCGCCGCCGATGCCCAGTTGGCCGCCGCGTTCGCCGCAGGGCAGCGCGCCGCGCCCCAGGTGCGCGTCGCCGACGTCGTGAACACCGGAGACCTGAGCTTCGTCACGAGCGACGGCCGCACGACGTACGCGTTCTTGTTCGTGCCGCCGAACACCGGCTTCGGGCCCAACCGAGAGCTGGCTGCCTTCCAGGCCGCCGCGACCGCCGCGCTTCCTCGGGACCACGTGGGGATCACGGGCATCGAGGCGCTCAGCTCCGGCGGCTCCTCGCGTGGTCCGAGCGTGCTGATCGAGACGGTGTTCGCGGGTCTTGGCGCGCTCGCGGTCCTCGCGTTTGTCTTCGCGTCCGTCCTCGCGCTGATGCCGCTGCTCATCGCAATCGTCTCGATCCTCTCGACCTTCCTCGTCCTGCTCGGGCTCACGTACGTGACGCCGGTCTCGTTCATCGTCCAGTTCCTCGTCGCGCTGGTCGGCCTCGGCGTGGCGATCGACTACTCGCTCCTCGTGGTCACCCGTTGGCGAGAGGAGCGAGCTCGCGGCTCCAGCAACGAAGCTGCGGTCGTGACCGCGATGGAGACGGCCGGGCGCGCCGTGCTCATCTCGGGGCTGACCGTCGCCATCGGGCTCCTGTCGCTCCTCGTCCTGCCGGTGCCGTTCCTCCGCAGCGTCGGCATCGGAGGCATGCTGATCCCGCTCATCTCGGTGGCGGTCGTGCTCACGCTCTTGCCCGCGCTGCTCGTCCGCGTCGGGCCACGCATGGACTGGCCGCGCATTCGAACGGAAGCCTCCGCGAGCAAGGGCTGGACCAGGTGGACCGCGATGGTGTCGCGTCACCCCTGGCGCGGCGCGGTCACGGCGATCCTGCTGCTGTGCGTCGCTGCGTTCCCGGTGCTGCACATTCGGGTGGGCCAGACGTCGGCCCAGGCGGAGGCCCAGCGCGGGTCCGCCCACGCCCTGTACGCACAGCTCCAGGCGGGCGGCGTCGCCGCCGGCGTGATCACGCCGCTCGAGATCCTCGTCGAGTCCTCTCGCGCCGCCGCGGTCACGTCCAGCCTCCGGTCGGTGGCCGGCGTCGACACCGTGGCGCTCCCGACCGGGACGAACGGCACGAGGTCAGGGCTGTCCGACGTCATCGTGGTCCCGACCATCGAGTCCGTAAACAGCGCGACGCTCGGTCCGGTGCGGTCCGTCGAGCACGCGGTGGCGGGTCGCGCCGGCGTGCTCGGCGTCGCGGGGGAGGGACCGGGCCAGCAGGCGTTCACGTCCGCGGTCTACGGCAACGCGCCACTCATGCTGCTCGTGCTGGCCGTGCTCATGTTCCTGTTGCTCGCCCGTGCGTTCCGATCGATGATCCTCGCGATCAAGGCCGTCATTCTCAACATCGTCTCGCTCGCAGCGACGTTCGGCATCCTCACGTGGTTCTGGCAGGACGGCCATGGCTCCTCGGGCCTCTTCGGCATCCCCGCCACCGGGGCGATCACGTTCTGGGTCCCGATCTCGGTCTTCGCGTTCCTCTTCGGGCTCTCCATGGACTACGAGGTCTTCATCCTGTCCCGCGTTCGCGAGGAGTACGACAAGGGCCGCGACACGAAGCAGGCGGTCATCGAGGGGCTCGGGCGAACCGGGCGGCTCGTCACCAGCGCCGCACTGATCCTCTTCCTCGCGTTCGTGAGCCTTGCGTCCGCTCCCATCACGGACATCAAGATCATGGCGACGGGGCTGGGCGTCGGCATCTTGATCGACGCGACCGTCATCCGAGCGCTGCTCGTGCCCTCCATGGTCGTGCTCTTCGGCAGGCTCAACTGGTGGCTGCCCCGGCCCCTCGCGCGCGCACTGTTCGTCCGCTCCGAAGCCCTCGCCACGTCGACGTAGGCGGGCGAGCCCAGCGCCGTCGATCCGCTGGTCGACGCGAGGTCGTCCGCTGCTCTGACCAAGTGATCAGCGCTGGGAGCGCGCACGAGACGGCGGTCAGGCGATGCCCGAGCGATGCCCCTAGCGCAGCGGGATGATCGTGGCGAGCTCCGCAGTCGGCTCCGCGGGGCGCCGCGGGGCGAGGTACTCCGTCGAGGAGAGCCGGTCGATCGCGCGTTCGGCGATCTCGTCGGACGTGCAGCCTGCAGTGCGGGCAGCACGCTCCAAGAGCGCGCCGAGATACGACACCGCGCACAGGACGTCGTCTCGGGGCGACCGGCCCACGAAGGGGACCGGCTCGCGCGCGGCGTCCATCCCCGCTGCAACGAGCACTGCCTCACGGAGCGGAGCGAGCAGGTCCAGCACCCCGAAAATGTCGGTCTGGGTCCGAAACATCCATGCGGACACGCCAAATTCGAGCGCGAGGTCTGGATTTGGCGAATCCCCAGGTCCTAGAATCGTGAGTCCACGAAGCAGGGTCGGTGCCATCGGTTCGCTCGCAGGTGCGCTGGCCACAGCACCAGTGTGCCGAGTGGGTGTTGCACTGTGTGGGATCGTCCCTAAGTCGGTAGGAGATTGGTATGGCTCGAACAGTCTGGAAGGGCGCACTCAGCCTCGGGCTGGTCAACGTGCCCGTGGGCCTGTACACGGCCACCCAGGACAAGTCCATCCACCTCAACCAGTTCGAGACAGGCACCTCGGACCGGATCCGCTACAAGAAGGTCAATGAGCGGACGGGCGACGAGGTGGAGGCCCGCGACATCTCCAAGGGCTTCAACGTGGGTGGCGGCGAGTTCGTCATCCTGACCGACGAGGAGCTCGCGGCCGCAGAGCCCGAGAAGTCCCGGCTGATCGACATCACCGACTTCGTCGAGCTGGGCGACATCGACCCGCTGTACTACCGCTCGACGTACTACCTCGCCCCAGAGGGGGAGGCCGCCGGCAAGGCCTACGCGCTCCTGCGCGAGGTCATGCAGGAGGCCAACAAGGTCGCCATCGGCACCCTTGTGATGCGCAACAAGGAGTACCTCGTCGCGATCCGGCCTGGCGACGGGGTCCTCATGCTCCAGACGATGTACTTCTCCGACGAGGTCCAGTCACCGGCCAAGGCGCTGCCGGACCTCCCCGGCAAGGTCGAGCTGGGCGACCGCGAGCTCGCGATGGCGAAGCTCCTCCTCGAGACCATGGAGTCCGAGTGGGACCCACAGGGCTACGAGGACACGCACCGCAAGAAGGTCGAGGCACTCGTGGAGGANNCGACCGACGAGGCGGCGCCCGTGCGCGTCGTCGACCTCATGGAGGCCCTCAGCGCGAGCATCAAGGCGACGACGGGCCGCAGCGCCCCGGGCGCCAGGAAGGTCGCGAAGAAGGCGAGCCCGCCCAAGACGACGCCGATCACCAAGGCGCGCAAGCCGGCCACGCCCGCGGCGAAGGCCAAGCCAGCCAGGCGTAGAGCTTCCTAGGAGGCTCCGTGGCAAAGGCCGACAGGGCCTCCGAGCCGGCCC
>PLCI01000162.1 GCA_003135595.1 Acidimicrobiaceae bacterium
ACTGCATCGTGTCGTAGATGGCGAGACCGTCGGTGACCGAGCCGCCCGGGGAGTTGATGTAGAGGCTGATGTCCCGATCAGGGTCCTCTGCCTCCAAGAGCAGCAGCTGGGCGCAGATCGTGTTGGACGACGTCTGGTCGACGACGGACCCCAAGAACACGATCCGCTCGCGCAAGAGGCGCTGGGTGAGTGCTACCTCGCCATCCATCCCGAGCGACTTCATNNNNACTGCGAGCGTGGCGGAACTGGTAGACGCGCCGGGTTTAGGACCCGGTCCCTTCGGGGGTGGAGGTTCGAGTCCTCTCGCTCGCACGGACGACGGCGAGCTCGACCGATTCGAGCGGGCACCGACACCTGTGGTGATCGTGTCGGCCGAGCTGCACGACGCCTCGTAGCATGCCCGCATGGACATGACCGAGAAGCCATTCGTAGAGCCCCACGTGGGCGGTGCTCCTGATGACCTCATCATCGATGACCTCGTCGTCGGCAGCGGCGACGAGGCGAAGTCGGGCACCAAGGCGACCGTGCACTACGTCGGGGTCGCCCACTCGACGGGCGAGCAGTTCGACGCCTCCTGGGACCGCGGCGAGGCGTTCACGTTCGCCGTCGGCGCGGGCCAGGTCATCGCGGGCTGGGACAACGGCGTCGCAGGCATGCGCGTCGGCGGGCGTCGGCGCCTCGTGATCCCGCCGCACCTCGGCTACGGCGAGCGGGGCGCGTCCGGTGCGATCGCCCCGGGCGAGACGCTGCTGTTCGTCGTCGACCTCCTCGACGTCAGCTAGTTGCCCCGCCTCGTCGCTGCCCCTGACAAGTTCCGGGGCACGGCGACCGCCCACGAGGCGGCAGGTGCCATCGTCGCCGCGGCGACCTCGAGGGGCTGGACCTCGGTTGCCGCGCCGATGAGTGACGGTGGCGAGGGGTTCGTCGAGGTGCTGGGCGGCGAGGTGCGCACGGCCGTCGTTGCAGGCCCGCTCGGCGTGCGGACCGGGGCTCGATGGTCCATGCGCGACGACCGGACCGCGATCATCGAGTCCGCGGCGGCGGCGGGCCGGGCGCTGCTCCGCTCCCCGGTCGGCGACGAGGCTCTGATCGCCTCCACGTTCGGCGTCGGCGAGCTCATCGCCATCGCGCAGCGAGCCGGCGCCGCGCGCGTCGTGGTCGGCGTCGGGGGCACCGCCACGACGGACGGTGGCCGAGGGTGCGTGGAGGCGCTCGCGAAGCAGGGCGTCACGATCGACGTGCCCCTTGTCGCTGCCTGCGACGTGTGGGTGCGGTTCGACGAGGCGCCGTCGCGCTTCGGTCCCCAAAAGGGCGTCACCGCAGCCCAGCTCCCGATGCTCGAGCGCCGGCTGGCGGCCGCGGCCGAGTGGTACCGAGACCACTTCGGCGTGGACGTGACGAGGGTCGCCGGCGCCGGAGCGGGCGGAGGCCTCGCGGGGGGCCTCGTCGCACTGGGCGCGACGGTCGTGAGCGGCGCGAGCTTCGTGGCTGACGCCATCGACCTCGCGGGCGCACTGTGCGGCGCGGACCTCGTGGTCACCGGCGAGGGCGCACTCGACGCGGGCACGCTCGAGGGCAAGGTCGTTCGCACCGTGCTCGACGTCGGACGCTCGATCGCGGCCCTCGTGCTCGCCGGTCGCGTCGACGACGACGCGGGGCGCGCGCTTCGGGGCTCTCGTGACGGATCGCTCGAGATCGCGGTCCTCCCCGAAGGCGCGGGGCGGCACACCTCCAAGGCGATCCAAGGCGTGGTGGCGGCGCATCTCGAGCGCCACGACCAGCTCAGTTCGGCAGCGCGCTGAGCGTCCAGCCGCGGTGGCCCCTCTTTGCGGGAGCAGGTCCGGGCGCGAAGCCCAGCCGCACGAGGATCGCCTCGGACGACGGGCTCACGGCACGCAGCGCGCCGTCGACGTGCTCCCACTCGGTGCGCACGACGACGCGCGCCGAGGGGTAGCGCGTCCTCACCGCGTCGAGGAGGAGCGCGACGGCCTCGCTTCCGACACCCTCGCCGCGAGCAGCCTCGACGAGCCCCCAGCCGAGCTCGATCGCGCCGGCGGACGACGGTCGACGGTGCGTCCCGCACGTCCCCACGACGCTGCCGTCGGGGTCGACGATGAGAAAGCCCATGGCGCCCCGCTCCCAGGCGGCCACCGCCTCGAGGTCCTGGGCGCGGGGGAACCCCGCGGCGTGCGTCAGCGATGCCGGGGCGGCGCCACGGAGCTGCATGGCGAGCACGTCATCGAGCTCGACGAGCGTGACGCGACGTTCGCTCACCCCTGGTCGCTGAGGCGGAGCACGTCTTCGAAGTCCTTGCGCTTCGCGTCGCACAGCTCACGAAGCAGTGAGAGGCGCGAGTAGTCGTCGGGTACCTCCAAGAGGACCTGGAGGTCAGACAGCGACAGCGGGCTCATCGAGCAGAGCATCCACGCCGCCGCTGGCATCGAGTCGCCGAGGTGCAGATCGACGCACGGGCTCGCCCAGCCGTCGGCGAACTCCGAGTGGAGGCGCCGCAGCGCCTTCACGGCACGGAACGCCGAGACGACCACGTCCTCGGACGCGCCGCCTCCGGTGACGGGCATCGGCTTGACCAAGGCGCGCGGATAGGGATCGTCGTCGAGCCACTCGGTGACGCGAAAGCGCTCGACGCCTCTCGTGACCAGGATCCATCGCTCCTCGTCGAGCGGCGCGGCGAGCTCGATGTGCACCCTGGTCCCGACGTCGACACGCTCGTCGCCGCCGCCGACCTCGCAGCCCCTCGAGATGAGGCAGATCCCGAACTCCTTGGTGCCGGCCATGACGTCGCGGGTGAGGCACTGGTAGCGGCGCTCGAAAACGTGCAGCGGCAGCCCCATCGTCGGGAAGACAACCGCTGCGAGTGGGAACATCGCGAGCGGCTCTAGGGGCACAGCGTGAGCCTATGGAGGTGCGCGGCTGCAGGTACACCGAGGTCGCGGGCCGTAGAGTTGGACCGTGACCACGACGGTGGCGCCGACAAAGCCGCGCCTGCGCGGATGGCTCCACCTCGGAACGCTCCCCTTCGCGCTCGTCGCGGGGCTGTGGCTGACCGCGAACGGCAAGACCTACGCGGACCGCCTCGCCGTCGGGCTGTTCGCGTTCACCGCGTGCCTCCTGTTCGGCACGTCGGCCGTGTACCACATCGGCACCTGGACGCCCAAGGTCCACGACAAGCTGAAGCGGCTCGACCACTCGAACATCGCGCTCATCATCGCGGGGACCTATACCCCGATCGCCGTCGCGATCCTGCCGTCGGGTCAGGCCACGGTCCTGCTGTCGATCGTGTGGGCGACCGCGATCATCATCGTGGGCTTCCGGGTCGCGTGGCCGAGCGCGTGGCCCAAGGCGCCCCGGTGGGCCTTCACCGGTCTGTACATCGCGCTCGGGTGGGCCGCGGTGTTCTGGATGCCCGCGCTCTGGCATTACGGGGGCGTCGTGAACTTCGCGCTCATCGCCGCGGGCGGACTGCTCTACACGGTCGGTGCCACCTTCTATGCCCTCAAGCGGCCGGCGCTGTCGCCCCACTGGTTCGGGTACCACGAGCTCTTCCACGCCTGCACGATCGCGGCGTTCGCCTGCCACCTNNGCGCGCGAGCTCGCGCAGCGCGCGGCCGCGATGGCTGAGCGCGTGCTTCTCGTCGGCGTCGAGCTCGGCGAGCGTGCGCCCGTCGGCATCGTCGGGGATGAAGACCGGGTCGTAGCCGAAGCCGCCGGTGCCGCTCGGGGTCAGTGCGATCGCGCCGAGCAGCTCGCCGATCGCCACGAGCCGGCGGCCGTCGGGCTCGACGAGCACGACCGCGGTGCGGAACACCGCGCGGCGGGGCGCGCGGACTCGTGCCAGGGCGTCGAGGAGCTTGTCGACGTTCTGGTCGTAGGTGGCGTGCTCGCCCGCGTAGCGCGCCGCGTAGATGCCCGGCGCGCCGTCGAGCGCCTCGACGAAGAGTCCCGTGTCATCGGCGACCGCCGCCTTTTCCGTCGCGCACGACACGGCCGTCGCCTTGAGCGCGGCGTTCTCCTCGAGTGTCGCGCCGGTCTCGTCGACGTCAGGGAGTCCGGCCGGACGCTCGAGCAGCTCCAGGCCCTCGACGCCGCTGAGGATCGCGGCCATCTCGGCTGCCTTGTCGGGGTTCGCTGTCGCGAGGACGACGCGCATCAGGCGGGCAGTGGCCCCGGGGGCACCGAGAGCGCGGTGCGCTGCGCCTCCAGGAGCACGCCGATGCCCGCGGTCGCGAGCGCGAGCAGCTCGTCGAGCTCGTCCCGCGAGAACGCGAACTTCTCCGCGGTCCCCTGGACCTCGACGAAACGACCCGCACCGGTCATCACGACGTTCATGTCGACGTCGGCGCGGCTGTCCTCCTCGTAGGGCAGGTCGAGCATCGCGACGGTGTCGACGATCCCGACCGAGATCGCCGCGACCTGGTCGACGAGCGGGTGCCTCGTGATGCGGCCCTGGTCCACGAGGCGCGTGCACGCGTCGTGGAGCGCGACGTAGCCGCCGCAGATCGACGCGGTCCGCGTCCCCCCGTCGGCCTGGAGCACGTCGCAGTCGACCGTGATCTGCAGCTCGGCGAGCGCGGTCAGGTCCGTCACGGCGCGAAGCGAGCGCCCCACCAGGCGCTGGATCTCCTGGGTGCGGCCGGACTGCTTGCCGCGGGCGGCCTCCCTCGAGGCGCGATCGGCGGTCGAGCCAGGGAGCATCGAGTACTCGGCGGTCACCCAGCCCTTGCCGCTCCCCCGCAGCCAGCGCGGCACGTCGGTCTCGACCGACGCGGTGCAGAGCACCTTGGTGCGGCCCATCTGGACGAGGACCGAGCCCGCGGCGAAGACCGTGTAGTTGCGCTCGAAGGACCAGTCGCGAAGCTCGTCGAGCGCGCGGCCGTCGCGGCGACGCGTGAGGTCCTCAGCCACGTCGCTCCACGCGGCGAGTGTAGGTGGGGCTCAGAAGTAGATCGTGCGACTCGCCCGGTCGACGACGTCGTCGAGGTCCCCGCCCCAGACGTCGCCCGACAGGTACTTCCACCCGTCGTCCGCCGAGATCACGACGATCGAGGCGTCCACCCCCTCGTGGATGCCTGCCGCGCACTTGATCGCGCCCGCCATCGCCGCGCCTGTCGACACGCCGACGAACAGCCCGAGATCGGTGAGGCGCCGGGTCCACTCGATCGACTCCCTCGGGCGCACGACGATGCGGCGGTCCAGGAGGGCCTCGCCCTCGGCGTCGGTGAACACCGGCGGCACGTAGCCGTCGTCGAGGCTCCGCAGCCCGTCGACGAGCTCGCCCGCGGGCGGCTCGACCGCCCAGACCTGGACCGAGGGGCGCTGCTCTTTCAGGTACGAGCCCACGCCCACGATCGTGCCGGTCGTCCCGAGCCCCGCCACGAAGTGCGTGATCTCGGGGCAGTCCCGCAGGATCTCGGGGCCAGTGGTCTCGAAGTGGACCGCGGGGTTCGCGGGGTTCGCGTACTGGTACAGGAAGACCCACTCGGGGTGATCGATCGCGAGGCTCCTCGCGCGGCGCACGGCACCGTTCGAGCCCTCGGCCCCGGGCGAGTCGATGATCTCGGCCCCGTAGAGCTCGAGGAGCTGGCGGCGCTCGGTCGAGACGTTGTCGGGGAGCACCACCTTGAGCGAGTAGCCGCGGAGCCGGCACACCAGGGCGAGGGCGATCCCGGTGTTGCCGCTCGACGGCTCCAAGAGCACCTGGTCGGGCTTGCCCGGCACGAGCACGCCGTCGGCCTCGGCGGCGTCCACGAGCGCGAGCGCCACGCGGTCCTTCACCGAACCCGCAGGGTTCTTGCCCTCGAGCTTGAGCCAGATGCGCACCGACTCGGTCGGGCTGAGCGCGCTCACGTCGACCATCGGGGTGTCGCCGATGAGGTCCAGCACCGAGGCGTAGCGAGCCATCAGCGAGCACCGCCCGCGACCGCGGGGAGCAGGGTGATCTCGTCGCCAGCGCTGACCGCGGTCGAGAGCCCGCCGGTGTAGCGCACGTCGTCGTCGTTCACGTAGACGTTGAGGAACCGGTGCAGCGAGCCGTCGGCCGTGAAGACCTGGTCTCGCACGCCTGGGTGGTCCAGGGCCAGGCTGCCCAGCACGTCACCGACGGTGGCCCCGTCGAGCGAGACGGTCTTCGCGCCCGCCGTAGCCTCACGCAGGACACCCGGGATACGAACGGTGACCGGCACGCCAGACCTCCCGTCTGATTCCTGACCCAACTGGTCACATATTACCGGAGGCGGCGGGGGGCATGCCCCTCAGGTCACGGGCTTTGGCGGTCGCCACACCGCGAGCAGCTGGAGCGTCGCGCCCCCGACGCCCAGGATGACCGCGACGGCGAGTCCCACGATCCTCGAGTGCGCCCAGACGCCGAAGGCGTGGTCGAGGGACCACGACCCCGGTCCGAGTGCGCCGATGACGCCGGCGACGACCGCGATCACGAGGCAGTACTCGATACCCTGTCCGGGCCGGAAGACGAAGAAGCCGTTCTTGCGGTGCACGGTCACGATCGCGACGACCATGAGCGCCATGAGCCCGCCCGCGGCGAAGGGCGTGAGCAGGCCCAGCACGAGCAGCGTGCCAGCCCCCACCTCCGTCGTCGCTGCGGCGAGCGCATTCAGCCGCCCCGGGCGCATGCCGATCGACTCGAACCACTTCGCGGTGCCCTCGATGCGGCCGCCGCCGAAGAACTTGTTCAACCCGTGGGCCGCGATCATCCCGCCGATCGTCCCGCGCAGCGCGAGCAGCGCGAGGTTCGTGGTCGTCGCGTCATGGCTGGCTCCGAGCATCCCCATCCCCCCTGTCCTCGTCGGTGCCGCACGCTGCGGCGCCGACCACCTACGCCAGTCCCACCGTCTCTTGCTCGACGGCGCCGTCGATGATCCGGAACGACCGGACGACCGGCTCGAAGTGGCGAAGTGAGATGACGACCCAGTGCCAGTCCGGATCGACGGCTTGGGCGACGTCGGTCGGCGAGGGCCACGCGTCGGTGTGGGTATGGGAGTGGAACGCGCCGACGACCTCGAGGCCTTGCTCGCGCGCGCGCCGATCGATGACGAGATGATCTGCCGCGTCGACCTCGTAGAGGATCGCCGAGCCTGCCGCGTTGCGCGTGCCCACGACGTCGACGACCGAGTCGCCCGTCGAGCCGAGGAGCAGCCCGCAGCCTTCGAGCGGCAGGGCGGACAGGCAGTGCGCGACCATGCGGTCGCGCACGTCGACGGTGAGCGTCACCACGAACAGAGCGTACCGACGGGTCGCACGCGGACACGGCTCTACGATTCGGTCATGGCGAGGGCGAAGCGGACGATCGCGCGTCGAGAGGCGGCGAAGGAGGCCGCCCGGGGCACGGACCGGACCGTCGCGACCAACCGGCGCGCCCGCCACGAGTACGAGATCCTCGATCGGATCGAGTGCGGCATCGTGCTGCAGGGCAGCGAGGTCAAGTCCCTGCGCGAGGGGACCGCCCAGATCGCCGACGGCTATGCCCGTGTCGACGACGGCGAGCTGTGGCTGTTCGCGACGCACATCCCCCCGTGGAAGACAGGCGTGGGGTTCTCCGCCCACGATCCCGACCGCCGGCGCAAGCTGCTCGTGCATCGCCGCCAGGTCGACGAGCTCCTGGGGCGCACGAGGGCCCAGCCGCTCACGCTCATCCCGCTTCGCGTCTACTTCTCGGGCGGCAAGGTGAAGGTCGAGCTCGCCGTCGGCAAGGGCAAGAAGCTCTACGACCGCCGCCAGGACCTCGCCAAGCGCGACGCGGAGCGCGACATGGCCCGCGCGCTGCGAGGCGCCGAGCGAGCCGGACCGTGATCGGATGGGCGCCCGTGCGTAACGGGGAGCGCTGACAACGCGACGGGCCATCCTGCGTCAAGGCGACGACCGGTGTGTCACGTCAAGCGAATTCGTGGCTGGCA
>PLCI01000001.1 GCA_003135595.1 Acidimicrobiaceae bacterium
TCAACCTCGACGGTGACGTCGTCGTGCTCGACGTCTCGGGCGCGCTTCGCGCGGGCGCGCTGCCCGTCGTGCTCAGCTGCGCGGCCGCGGCGATCGACGCCAGCCGCCGCCAGCCGCGATCGGCGAGAACCATCCTCGTGCTCGACGAGGCGTGGTCGCTGCTCGCGAACGAGGGCGCGGCGAGGTGGCTCCAGGCTGGCTTCAAGCTCGCGCGTGCTCGCGGCGTCGCCCACGTGCTGGTCCTGCACCGCCTGAGCGACCTCGCTGCCGCGGGCCCGGACGGCTCCGTGCAGTCGACCATCGCCACGGGGCTGCTCCGCGACGTCGAGACGTCGGTGCTCTTCGCCCAGCCGCCGTCCGAGGCCGCGGCGCTCGCGTCGCTCCTCGGCCTCACCGACACCGAGCGCGACGTCGTGGGCCGCCTTGGGCGCGGGGCCGCGCTGTGGCGCGTGGGGGCGGCACGATCGATCGTCCGCCATGCCGTGGGGCCGGAGGAGGCCCGCTTCGTCGACACGGACGCCGCGATGCGCGGGTGACGCTGCTCGCGTGCGCTGTCGCGATCGGCGCACTCATCGCGGCGTCGCGAGGCGTCGAGCCACGCGAGACGCGGGACGCCGCGCCGCGCTTCGGTGGGTCCTCGACGGCCTGGTCGCAGCGCGCGCGGCGGGGATCGATGCCGCTCGGGCACTGGGCGCTACGCAGCTGGCTCCGCACGCCGCTCCGTCTCGGTGCGCGATCCCCTGGGTCGGTGCTGGTGGTCGGCCCCACCCAGTCCGGGAAGACCTCGGCGCTGTGCGCGCCGCTCGTGACGGGGTGGCCCGGCCCCGTGCTCGCTGCGAGCGTGAAGGGGGACCTGGTCGCGATGACCGAGGCGGCGCGCAGGTCGCGTGGCACCGTCCAGGTCGTGGCCCCTGGGGTCGCGGGCGCCTCGGTGTGGGACCCCGTCGCCCAGGCCCGCAGCTTCGACGAGGCGCGCGCGCTCGCTGCCGCGCTCACCATCGGCACCGGCGCAGGCTCGAGCCACGCCGACCAGGAGTTCTGGGCGTCGCTCGCCGCGAAGCTCCTGGCCCCGATGCTGCTCGCCGCCAACCTCGCCGGCGGGTCGATCGCGACCGTCGCGACGTGGCTTGACCGTCGCGACGTGGACGCCGTGCTCGCCCACGTCGAGGGCCACCCCGAGGTCGCCGACTCGCTGGTCGCGTCGTTCACGCGCGACGACCGCACGCTCGGCTCTGTCATCGCGACCGTCGAGGCAGCGATCGACCCATTGTGCGCGGGCGAGGACGTGGTGGACCCCGCCGCGCTGCTCGACGGTGCGAACACGTGCTACCTCGCCGCGCCCCTGCATGACCAGCGCCGCTACCGGTCGCTGTTCAGCGGGCTCTTGCGCCAGGTGCTCGCCCACGCGGCAGCACGCTCGGAGCGTGGCGAGCCGAGCGGCCTGCTCGTGCTCCTCGACGAGGCGGCGTCGATCGCCCCGGTCGAGGAGCTCGACCAGATCGCCGCGACCTGCCAAGGCCAGGGCGTCACCCTCGTCACGGTCTGGCAGGACCTCGCGCAGCTCACAGCCCGCTACGGCTCCAAGTCGAGGACCGTCGTCAACAACCACACGACACGCGTTCTGCTCGGCGGGCTCGCCGACCCCACGCTCGACGAGTGGCTCCCGACGCTCACGGGGTCGTCGCGGAGCGCTCGTGGCCAGGGCCACACCACGCCGCTGCGAAGCGACGAGCTACGCCAGTGGCCGCGTGGCGCGGCGCTCGTGGTCGCGGGCCGCGATCCCCCGGTGCGCCTGCGCCTCGCGCGGCCGCCCGCGGGCCTCAGATCCCCTCGGTCCTCGGATCATTACGCTTCGTGAGTGGCGCACTTCGATCCGGCCGATCCGCGCTGGGTCGTCGACCCCCAGCCACTCTTCGACGAGCTGCGCGAGGACGCGCCGGTGCACCTGACCCCCGACGGCTACTGGGTGTTCTCGCGGCACGCGGACTGCCTCTCGGTGCTCCGAGACCGTCGCGCCTCTTCGGACTCGCTGCACGTCGACCCCGAGCGCGCCCCGCGCGGCTTCTCGTCGCCGAGGGGTGCCGAGACCGCAGAGGCGATCCGACGCGGGGAGCCCGACGCGCGCCCGTTCCTGTTCCGCGACCCGCCGGACCACACGCGGCTGCGCGGGCTCGTCCAGCGCGCCTTCACGCCGCGCACGGTCGCGCAGCTGACGGGCTTCGTCGAGCGCGAGTGCGACCGGCTGCTCGACGACGCCCTCGAGCGGGGCACCTTCGACGTCGTCGACGGCCTCGCGTGGCCGCTCCCGGTCGCCGTCATCTGCGAGCTGCTCGGCGTGCCCGCCGAGGACCACCTGGAGTTCCGCGCCCGCTCGGCAGCCCTCGCACGGGGGCTCGACCCCGAGTTCCTCCTTCCGCCCGAGCTCATCGAGGCGCGAGACGAGGCGCTGCTCGAGTTCGCGGTGTACTTTCACGGGCTGTTCGAGCAACGACGCCGCTCGCCGAGCGACGACCTCTTGTCCGCCCTCGTCGCCGCCCACGACGGCGAGGACCGCCTGAGCGACGAGGAGCTGCTGTCGACGGCCATCCTCCTGCTCGTCGCAGGGCACGAGACGACGGTGAACCTGCTCTCCGGCGGCGCGCTCGCACTCGCGCGGGACCAGGACTCCCAAGCACGATGGCGAAAGGATCCCGACCTCGACCGCACCGCGCCCGACGAGTTGCTGCGGCTGACCTCGCCGGTGCAGCTCACCGGACGCACGCTCGTCGAGGACATGGTCGTCGGCGGCGAGCCGCTCGAGGCCGGGACCTTTTGCATGCTGCTGATCGGCGGTGCGAATCGCGACCCCGAGGTGTTCGAGGACGCGTCATCGGTGCGGCTCGATCGCGAGCCGAACCCGCACCTCGGCTTCGGCTTCGGGCTGCACCACTGCCTCGGCGCGCCGCTCGCGCGGCTCGAGGCGAGGATCGTGCTGCGTCGGCTTCTCGACCGCACGAGCTCGTTCCACGTCGCCGTGGGCGCGACCCCGAGCTACCGGCCGAACTTCGTCCTGCGCGGCTTGGAGCACCTGGACGTGACGGTGGCGGCGGCATGAGGCGTGCCGACGCTGCGCCGGTGCGCCCGTTCACGGTGTGCGTCGACGTCGGTGCGACCTCGCTGCGCGCAGGTGTCGTGGACGCGCGCGGCGAGCTCGTCGGCGAGCGCGTGAAGCTCCGGACGTCGTGGCCCATGACGCCGGCGCGGCTGATCGAAGAGGTCGCCCGCCTCGTCGTGCGCCTGCCCCGTGGCGACCGGCTCGCGTTGGGGTTCCCCGGCCCCGTCGTCGACGGCGTCGTCGTGCGCGGGGCGAACCTCGAGCGCTCGGGCGGGCCGGGCACCGAGCGCATGCCCGCGCTCGGGGCCGCGTGGGCAGGCTTCGAGCTGCAGCGACGGCTCTCGGCGACCTTCGAGCTCGACGCNNTCGGGACTCGGCACGGGACTCACCCTCGACGGCGCGCTCCAGCCGCACCTCGAGTGCTCCGAGCTGCGCTGGAGCCGGCGCGAGACCTTCGACGACGTGCTGGGGGAGCACGCCCGCAAGCGCGACGGCGACGCCAAGTGGCACGCGAGGGTGCTCGGTGCGCTGCACCTACTTGCCGAGGTCATCGGCTTCGACCACCTGCACCTCACAGGGGGGAACGCCCCTCGCGTGCATCGCGACGACCTCGGCGGGCTCGCCGAGGTCACGACGGTCTGGTCGTCGAGGTCCGGGATACTGGGCGGGGTCNNGCGGCCCCTGCCAGCACGCGGGCGGCGATCCCGAGGCAGCCCTCGTCGAGCGCGAACGCCGGGCTGTGGTGCGGTCCGCTCGAGCCGTCGAGCCGTCCCGCACCGACGAAGAAGTAGCAGCCCGGGACGCGGTTGAGGAACTCGGAGACGTCGTCGCTCGGGGTGACCGGCGGGATCGCGAACGCGGCGTGCTCCCCGACGACGCGGCGCGCGGCGGCGAGGACGACCTCGACCGCACGAGGGTCGTTGACGACCGCAGGGGCGTGGTCGTCGAGGCGCACGGCGAGCTCGGCGTCATAAGCGGTGCCCAGCGCCGCGCAACGACGCTCGAGCTCGGCGAGTGCGCTCGAGGTGTGCGCCTCGGTGAACGTCCGCAGGGTCCCGCGCAGCGAGGCGAAGGAGGGCACGACGTTCGGCGCGGTGCCCGCAGCCAGCATCCCGGCGCTGCACGCGCACGCGGTGCCGTCGTGCGCGAGCCCGTCGACCACCGCGCCGAGCTCGGTCGCGAGCTGGGCGACCGCGAGGAGCACGTTGCCCGAGGCGCCCGCCGTCGCGCCGTGCCCGCCCGCACCTCGGGCGGTCACCGTGAAGGAGTGGACCTCTGCCATCAGCACGCCCGAGCGTGTCGCGACGGTCCCGACCGGCGCCATCGTCGTCACGTGACACCCGATGGTCGAGCGCGCATCGAGCCCGTCGAGCACCCCGCCGTCGACCATCGCCTTGCCGCCGCCGAGCGACTCCTCGGCGGGCTGGAAGACGAAGACGTAACGTCCCGGCAGCTCCTCTCGGCGCGCCGCGAGCACGCGCGCCACGCCGAGCATTGCCGCGGTGTGCGCGTCGTGGCCGCACGCGTGCATGAGGCCGTCGACCTTGGAGGTGACCGACGAGCCCTCGGCCTCCTGCACCGGGAGCGCGTCGAGATCGGCACGCAGGACCACGGTGCTGCCGGGCTCGGCGCCGGCGAGCTCGTAGACCGCACCAGTGGGCGTCGGGCACGGACGAGCCGTGAGGCCGAGCGAGTCGAGACGGTCCGTGACGATCCGTGTCGTGCGGTGCTCCTCGAAGCCGAGCTCAGGGTGCTCGTGCAAGTCGCGACGGGTGTCGACCATCTCATCGGCGGCGCTTGCGACGAGCACGTCAAACTCGTCAAGGAGGTCGGGCATCCGCCGAGGCTACGCCGAGGCGATTGGGCGCGCAGAGCCGAATTCGCTCGAGCAGGTAGCATCGGTGCGCCCCGCACGCGGCTGTGCGGGGCATTGCGCTCGTAGCTCAACGGACTAGAGCATCTGACTACGGATCAGAAGGTTGGGGGTTCGAATCCCTCCGAGCGCGCTCCGAGCGCGCTCAGTGGCTGGCATCATCCGCCCTCGTCGTGCCGCTTGGGACGCGAGACAGCATGTTCGGTCCGGCGGTAGATGGCACGTTGCTCAGCGTCTGCAGGCAGCGTTGGCCCGGCTCCAGGTGGCGTCCGAAGGAGGTTGCGTGGGGCTTCAGGCGCCTCCGTGCGATGTCGATGGGTCGGCCGCCCTTGTGTTCACCCCGAGATCCGAAGCAGCCCAACAATTCCGACTGCGTAGAACAAGAGCGCCAAGATCGACTCGGGTCCTAGTCGACGCGGTCGCGAAGGACGCACGATCACTCCGCCGACGTACATCACTGTCAGCACCAAACTGAGCGAAGCGAGCCATGCGATCGCGGGACCAGTTGTCGGCAATACCGGTTTCGCAGCAACGAGGTCTGCCACCACGAACAGACACAGCTGAAACGCATTGCCACCAAAAATGTCGCCCATCGCGAGTTGATGGTCGCCGAGACGTACGGCCTCGATTCCCGAACTGATCTCAGGTAGTGCTGAGGCCAGCGCCAGGACGGTCGCACCGAAGACCACTCCGTTCATGCCGGCGCGGTTTGCCAGTTCATTACCGCTGATCTCGAGCGCGACACCCGCCAAGAAAGTCACCGCCGCCGATACGCCGAAGAGTGTTGCAACACGCGTCGCTGAATGCTTTGCGCGCGCGGCATCGGCGACCGGATGACGGACGCGGCGATGAGGGCGCCCGGGCTGACTGTCCGCCATCACCACTTTCCACGATGGATGCGATCGCGTACCGTTCAGTACCCAGATTCCGCCGATCCAGATGATCACGACCGCCAAAGAGGCCGGACTCAAGCGCCCTGCTACCACCACTGACTTCGGCAGCAACGCGCCCATGAGCACTACAGACACGGTGAGCACAACAAGTAGCCCCTCAAGAACTGGCACGAGGGAACCGACGAGGAATGTCAGAGGTCGCGGCGCAAAGAGATCACACAGAACAAGCACCATCGTTGCTGTCGCTATGCCCCCGATCAGGTTTCCAGCCGCTAGGCCGAGGTGGCCCGACTCTGCCGCGGAAATCGTGATCGCCAACTCCGGCAGGCTGCCGGCGATAGCAAGCAGCACCATCCCGCCGATTGCGTCACCGATTCCCAGGCGTCGATCAAGTTCATCCGTCGATTTCGAAAGCTCGACACCGGCAACCCAAGTCGCCCCAGATGCTACGACGAACACGAGGATCACCAGAAATATGGAGGCAGACGCCACATTCGAATTATC
>PLCI01000125.1 GCA_003135595.1 Acidimicrobiaceae bacterium
GGCGTCCGATCAAAGCCAAGGCTCTTGTAGAGACCCTGTGCGACCGTCATGTAGGTCGTCGAGTGCAGCACGATCCGCGCACGCCCCTCATCACGGGCCAGACGGATGCACTCCTGTACGAGCGCGCGCCCCACGCCCTCGCCCTGGTGGCGAGGATCGACCGCAAGCATCCGAATGCCTGCGGCGTCGACGTCATCGAACTCGCTCATGGCTCGCTCGGCGCCCGGCACGTAGGTGACGCCGCCGAGCACGGTCCCGCGGTCGCCGATCGCGACGAGCACCACGCTGTCGGCAGCCCGACCGGCGACGTCGCGCAGCTCGTGCTCGTAGTCGCCGAGAGGCTCGTCGAAGAGCGCCGCGTAGGCGCTGACGGTCAGCTCGCTCAGCGCGGCAAAGTCAGCCGGCAGTGCACGTCTGATCTCCACGGCCCAATCGTCCCATGGTGTTGCACGTCGAGGCAGCGCCGTGCTTGTGTCGGCGAACCACGTGGTCTCGTCGAGTCGCTAGAGGAAGCTGACGCCGGTCAGTCGCTCGGAGAGCTCCCAGAGGCGCCGAGCATTGTCGTCGTCGACCAGGTAGTCCATGAAACCGTTGGCGGTTGGATTGACGCCCTGCACGCCGAGGTCGCAGTCCGCGAGGTAGGCGCCGTTGTGCTCGCCGAGGGATGCCGCAGTCGCCGCCCACACCTGCGTCGCGGCGCCCGCGGGCACGGACTTGAACGGCATGCGCCGCGGCTCGCCGCCCTCGTCGTAGTCGGCGAACCTGATCGCCCGCTCCCGTGCGAACGACCTCATGTCGTTGCGCAGCTGGTCGTCGAGGTGACGCCCGAGCTCGGTGACGATGCCGCCCGGGTGCACGGAGAACGAGAGCAGGCCGATCGGGCCCGCTCGCGTGGCGAGCTCTCGTGCGAACAGCGCGTTCGCGGTCTTCGACCGGCCATACGCCAGCCACGCGTCGTAGGGCGTGACCTCGAAGTTGAAGTCGTCCAGATCGACGTCCGAGCGCGAGTGGCCCGCCGAGGACAGCGTCACCACCCGGGGGGAGTCTCCAGCGAGGAGCGCGGGGGCCAGCCGGCCAGTCACGGCGAAGTGGCCGAGGTGGTTGGTGCCGAACTGCATCTCGAACCCATCGACGGTCCGGCTGAGCGGACACGCCATGACGCCGGCGTTGTTGACGAGGACGTCGATCGCCTCGTGGCGCTTCAGGTAGTGCTCGGCGAACCGCTCGATGCTCGAGAGATCCGACAGGTCGACGACGTCGGCCTCGAGATGCGCCGCAGGGAGGAGCACCCGCAGGCGATCGACCGATTCCTGGGCTCGCTCGCGACTGCGAGCCAGCATGGTGACGGCTGCCCCGTGCGCCGCAAACGCTCTGCTGGACTCGAAGCCCAGCCCACTCGCAGCCCCCGTGACCACGATGCGTCGAGTGCTGAGGTCCATGCCCTCAAGCACTTCGTCGGTGGTCGTGTCGCGATTGAACCCAGCCATTCGTCCGTCCTTCTGTCGCTCTCAACGCCAACCTAAGTCACCGAGCGTCCTGAAGACCACGGTCCGTGCCCGGCGGTTGCGCCCAGTGCAGGACCCTCCTAGTTTCAAGGCGCCTCGTCAGCGATCGACGAAAACGATCCGGGAGTCACGTGATGCATGAGATCACCCACGAGCAGGTCGATGTCGGCGAGATCGAACTGCACGTCGCCAGCTGCGGTCCAGCAGGGGGGTACCCGGTGCTCCTCTGTCATGGCTTCCCGGAGCTCTGGTACTCGTGGCGGCACCAGCTCGAGGCGCTGGGAGCAGCCGGCTTCCGCGCGTTCGCGCCCGACCTGCGCGGCTACGGCGACAGCAGCTGTCCGGCGGGCGACGTCGCCCACTACGGGTCCGACCGGATCACCGGTGACCTCTGCGGACTGCTCGACCACTACGGCTACGACCAGGGTGTCTTCGTCGGCCACGACTGGGGCGCGCTCGCGGTCTGGGAGATGGGGAAGCTCCATCCGGGCCGGGTGGCCGCGATCTACAACATGAGCGTCCCGTTCTCGCCGCCGCCCGCGTCGCCACCAATCGAGCGCCTCGAGGCGATCTTCGCCGACAAGTTCTTCTACATCCTGTACTTCCAGCCCGTGGGTCGTGCTGAGGCCGAGCTCGAGGCCGACCCCCGGACGTTCTTGCGCAGGTTCTTCTACTCGGCCGGGGGCGAGGGACGACGGGAGGGGCCCGGCATGGGGCTCGCGCCGCGTGCGGGAACCCGGCTCCAGGACACGCTGCTCGAGGCCCCCGCCCGTCTCCCGGCATGGCTCGGAGAGGATGACGTCGACGTCTACGCGGCGGCCTTCACCAAGAGCGGGTTCTTCGGCCCGCTCAGCTACTACCGGAACCTCGACGCCAACTGGCGGCGGTCGAGGGACGTTCCCTCGTCGATGCTGTCAATGCCGACGGGGTTCCTCACCGGCTCGCTCGACCCGGTGAAGGGCATGTTCCGCAACGCCGCAGAGGCAATGGCAACCGAGCTCCCCGAGTTCCGGGGCACGACCGAGGTCGAGGGTGCCGGCCACTGGGTGCAGCAGGAGCGGCCCGCCGAGGTCAACGCCGCGCTCCTTGGCTTCCTCTCCTCGCTGGACTGAAGCGTACCTACAGTGCACGAATGGACCTCACCTTCGAAGGGCACGTCGCGGTCGTCACGGGCGCGAGCACCGGCATCGGCAGGGCGACGGCCATCGCACTCGCGAAGGAGGGCGTCCAGGTGGTCGGCGCCTCACGGCGGCCCCCCGCCGCGGACGTGGAGGGCATCTCGCACTTCGAGGTCGACCTCGCGGACCCGGCGGCGCCGGCGATGCTGATCGACCACGCCGCGCAGCTGCACGGTCGCCTCGACATCCTCGTCAACAACGCCGCCACCGGGAGACTGGGCACCGGTGTGCTCGACGCTGGTGATGACGTCTGGTCCGACGCGCTGGGACTCAACCTCCGTGCGGCGGTGCGTGCGACGCAGGCCGCGATCCCGCACCTTCTCGTGCGCGGCGGCGTGATCGTGAACGTGACCTCGGTGAACGGGCGGGTGCCCAGCCCCCAGGCCTCTGCGTACAGCGCGTCGAAGGCGGCGCTGCTCAACTTCGGCAAGTCGGTTGCGTCGGAGTACGCGGGCCAGGGGATACGCGTCGTGACGGTCTCACCTGGGCTCACCGCGACGCCGATGTGGTTGGGCCCCGAAGGTGTGGCGAGCCAGATCTCGGCGCTCGGTGAGGGCGAGCCTGGGGCGATCGCCGAGGCGACCGCCGCGTCGACGCCGTTGGGCCGATTCCTCACGCCCGAGGAGATCGCCTCGTGCATCTGTTTTGTCGCATCGCCTCGCGCGTCGGCGGTCACGGGAACCGAGTTCGTCGTCGACGGCGGCATCACTCCGACGATGTAGCCATCCAGGAGGGTCGAGCGGTGAACGGCCAAGATGGTCGGCACACCGAAAGGGAGATCGCTCATGAGGGACTTCTTCAAGCTCGCGGCAGCTGGCCCGATGTTCTTCGTGAGCTCTTGGATGCTGATGCTCTTCGCCGGGGCGCTCGCAAAGAACGTCGGCATACTTCCGTTCGGCTACGTGACCTCGATGGTGGCCACGATCGGCCTGTGGCTCACGATCGCACCAGCGATCGGCGCGGTGGCGAGACTCACCAGGTCCAAGAAGTCGAAGAAGGGCTGATCGTCCGACACTGAACCCCCAACGATCCCGCGGGCGCACCCACGAGCCCGAGACCGCCGTCGCTGGAGGTAGCTGGGCGCGCCACATCGTCACCTGCCCGAGCGCGCCCAGATGCTGTCGCGCCTCGATCCCACCACTGGCAGGGTCTCCGGAGCAGACTCGAGACGTGGATCCCCGCGGCGTCAGGCGATTCGCGGAGGCACTCGGCGCGTGCCTGTGGATTCTCTCGATTCTCTCGCTCGTCGCGTCGCTGGTCGTCCCGCTCATCGTGCACCGAGTCCTCGCAGAGCACGGGGTTCGCGACAGCTTCGCGCCGTGGACCGTTTTGCTGGTCGGGATCTTCGCCTCCCTTGTCCTGGCGGCGGTCGCGCTCATCTTGTGGATGCTCTGCGTCATCCACGACCGTCAGGCGGGGTCGGCCCCCAACCCCGGCGTCGAGGCTGGCGCGTCATCCGCGCGGGAGGGACCGACTGCCTAGGTGAGCTTGATCTGCAGCGTCGCGGTCAGGCGCGACGTTGATCCTCGCGCGGTGACCGTGTGGAGGCCCTTCGCGCCCGCAGTCGAGGCGTGGACGACTCCCTTGCACGAGAACGACCCCGAAGCGCTTGCCTTGGCAGAGCAGAGCACAACCGACGCGGGATGCGGCGAGTGCAGCCCGGTCCTGTAGGTCACCTTGACGGTTTCCCCCGAACTGAAGCCGGTGCCGGGGAACTTGATCGTCTTGCCAGGGGCGACGGCGGCAAGGTTCGAGACGAACGTGGGTCCGGGCGCGGTGTACGTGAACTGGGTGGCCGCGCTCGTGGCGCTCTTTCCACCGATCGAGACCACGTAGATCTGGAGCGAGTCCGGGTTCTCTCCCACGGGTGTCACGAGCGTGATCACTGTGTCCGAGACGGGGTTGAACCCGACCTGCTGGTCGCCCATGAAGACCGCGTTGACGGCGCTCAGGTGCGAGCCCGTCAGCGTCAGGAAGGTCCCGCCGGTGACCGGCCCATGGTTCGGGCTCACCTTCGAGACGACGGGCGCCGCCACGAAGGTGAACTGGTCGATCGCAGTCGGGAGATTCGGTCCGCCGGCCGTGGTGACCGTGACGTGCACCGTGCCGGCGATGGTCGTCGGCGTCACCGCGGAGATGGAGTTGGCACTGGTGGGGAGGAAGCTCGCAGCGGGTGCGGACCCGAAGTCGACAGCCGTCGCACCGGAGAACCCCGTGCCGGAGATGGTCACCGAGGTCCCGCCAGAGGACGGCCCGATGGCGACCGACAGCCCCGTGAGCCGAGGTGTCGGCACGAAGGTGGGTCCGAGCGTGAGGTAGGCCTTGTTCGACGAGTTGTAGATCTCGTTGCCATTGGCATCGGTCGCGGTGAAGGCCGGGTCAACCGTCGGCACCGCCGCGAGCTTCGCCGAGGTGACGATGGCCCCGGTGAAGTCCCAGGTGACGCTGGACCACGCGGTGTACGTGGTCGAGTGGCCCCCCTTGCCGCTGCCATTGCAGGTCGTCGAGAGATAGACGTCGCCCATCGGGAAACCCGTGCTGGGATCGAACTGCGTCGCGTACGACGTTTCCTGTATGCCGCCGCACCAGTATCCGAGTATCTGGAACGCGTTGCTCTGGGGAAGCAGGAGCGAGGTCGGCGTGGCCGTCGCGCTCGCCGGCACGGCGAGTCCCCCTGCGATGCCAACAACGGCAATCCCACCGATGAACCAGCGACGAAGCTTCCGAGTCATCGTGACCCTCCGTTGTCTCGAACTTCGGAACCCGATTGTGGCGAGCCTATTCCATTCGGGTTCGCGCACGCCTCGCGCGCGTCCTCTGGTGAGCAAAGTCTCACAACTCGGTGCGCACGTCCAGGTTGTAGAACTTGGGCGGCGCGTCGAGGAGCTCACCGAGCTGGGCGGCGTACTTGGTGGTCTCGGGGTCGTTCGAGTTCT
>PLCI01000150.1:0-15111 GCA_003135595.1 Acidimicrobiaceae bacterium
GCCGCCTGCTCCACGTCGGCGCGGGTGATCAGCCCGTCGCGCCCCGTCCCTCGGAGCGAACCGAGGTCGACGTGCAGGGACTTCGCGAGCATGCGCACGGGCGGTGTGGAGCGCGGCGCGAGCGGNNGTGATCGGCGGCGGCGGGCTCGCCGGTGGCGACACCGGGGACGACGGCGCGCTGCGCCGATGCCGGCGCGACGGTGCCGCCTCGGTGGCGACCCCGTAGCCGACGAGGACCGCGGTGCGCGCCGCCGGCTCCTNNTCGCCCGCGACGTCGATCGAGATGATCGGCGCGCCCACGTCGACCACGTCGCCAGGCTGGGCGAGCAGGGCGACGACCGTGCCCTCGTAGGGGCTCGGCAGCTCGACGGTCGCCTTCGCGGTCTCGATGTCGACGAGCGGCTGGTTGAGCGTCACGGTGTCGCCGACGCTGACCTTCCACGTCACGATCTCCGCCTCGGTCAGGCCTTCCCCGACGTCCGGCAGGTTGAACTCGCGCGATGCCACGACTTAGAACTCGAAGGTGCGGTCGAGGGCNNAGGTAGTCCTCCTCGACGCGGCTCGGCGGATACGGCGTGTGGTACCCGCCGACGCGCAGGGGCGGCGCGCTGAGCGAGTAGAAGCACCGCTCGGTGAGCCGTGCCGCGATCTCGGCGCCGATGCCGCCGAACACCGGTGCCTCGTGGGCGACGACCAGGCGACCTGTCTTCTCGACGGAGGCCTGGACGGTGGCCACGTCGAGCGGGGAGATGGATCGNNCGCACGGCCGCACTGAAGAGGTCCGACGGCGGCCCCGACTCGTCGACCTCGCCCTTCTGCCAGTACCGGCACTTGGGCTCGAGGAAGATCACCGGGTCCGCGCACTCGATCGCCTGGCGGATCATCCAGTAGCCGTCGTTGGGCGTGGAGGGCGAGACCACGCGGAGGCCGGCAGTGTGCGCGAAGTAGGCCTCGGGGCTCTCGGAGTGGTGCTCCACCGCCCCGATGCCGCCTCCGAAGGGGATCCGCACCACGACCGACAGCGTGATCGCGCCCTCCGAGCGGGCGTGCTGCTTCGCCACCTGGGAGACGAGCTGGTCGAACGCCGGGTAGACGAAGCCGTCGAACTGGATCTCCGAGACAGGTCGATAGCCGCGGATCGCGAGCCCCACCGAAGTGCCGACGATGCCCGCCTCGCCGAGCGGTGAGTCGATGACGCGGAGCTCGCCGAAGTCCTTCTGCAGCCCGTCGGTGACGCGGAAGACGCCGCCGAGCTTGCCGATGTCCTCGCCCAAGAGCAGCACCTTGGGGTTGTCCTCCATCGACTTGCGCAGGCCCTCGTTGATCGCCTTGGCGAGTGTCCGCTCCGTCACTTGAGACTCCCTGCTTCCTCGGCGCCGAGGAGCGCGACCATCTCGGCGCGCTCCTCGTCGATCAGCGGGTGCGGCTCCGCATAGACGTGGTCGAAGATCGAGATCGGCGTCGGGCCGACCATCGAGAGCACCGCGTCGCGCAGCTCGCGGGCCGCGAGATCAGCCTCGGCGTCGATGGACTCGAGCCACGCCTGGTCGGCCGCACCGGTCGACACGAGGTACGCACGCAGCCGGTCGATCGGGTCCTTGCGCTGCCACTCCTCGACCTCGGCGAGGATCCGGTACCGAGTCGGGTCGTCCGAGGTCGTGTGGGCGCCCATCCGATACGTGTAGGCCTCGACCAACGTCGGCCCGGAGCCCTCGCGCGCCCGTGCGAGCGCGGCCCGGGTGACCGCGAGCATCGCGAACACGTCGTTGCCGTCGACGCGCACGCCGGGGAAGCCGAAGCCGTCGGCCCGCTTGTAGAGCGGGATCCGGGTCTGGCGCTCCGTCGGCTCCGAGATCGCCCAGTGGTTGTTCTGCAGCAAGAAGACGACCGGCGCCTGGAAGACCGACGCCCAGACGAATGACTCGGCGATGTCGCCCTGGCTCATCGCGCCGTCGCCGATGCACACCATGACCGCGGTCTCTGCGCCGTCGTGCTGGACACCCATCGCGTAGCCGACCGCGTTGAGGGCGTTGTTGCCGATCACGATCGACGGCTCGGCGTGGTTGAACTCGTACGGGTCCCAACCGCCGTTGGTCACCTGGCGGAAGCTGCGCGCGGACTGCGCCGGCGAGATGCCGCGGCACCACGCGATGCCGTGCTCGCGGTACCCCGGGAACGAGAAGTCGTCGGGCTCGAGCGCTCGGCCGGCGCCGATCTGGGCGGCCTCCTGACCGAGCACCTGCGCCCAGAGGGCGAGCTGTCCCTGGCGCTGCAGCGACGTGGCCTCGACGTCGACGCGACGGATGAGCACCATGTCGCGGTAGAGGCCCTTCGCCTCGTCGTCGCTGATATCGAGCGAGTAGTCCGCGTGCTTGACGCGCTCGCCAGCGGGCGTGAGCAGCTGGACGAAGTCCACCTCGGCCGGAGCCTCGTCACGCGTCCCACGTCCCGCACGNNCGCCGCTGCGCGCGAGCCGCGACTTCCGGCTCTTGTTCTCGGGCCAGTTGGTCTCGATGCTCGGGAACCAAGTCACGATCGTCGCCGTCTCGTTCCAGGTGTACCACCTCACCAACTCGACCCTGCAGGTCGGCGCGGTGAGCCTTGTGCAGCTGCCGCTCCTGGTGGGTGGCTCGCTCGTGGGCGGGACCGTGGGCGACGTCGTCGACAAGCGGAAGATGCTCGCCTGGAGCGCACTCGCCCTCGCGATCGTGACGTCGCTCATCGCGGTCAACGCCACCCTCGCGCACCCGTCGCTCCTCGCGATCTACGTCCTCACGGCGATCACGTCGGGGTTGGCCGGCTTCTCCAATCCCGCGAGGAACTCGGCGATACCGAGCCTCGTGCCACGCGAGCTCCTGATCGCGGCCTACTCGCTGAACCAGGTCACGATCCAGATCGCGACGGTCGCCGGACCGGCGCTCGGCGGCGTCCTCGCGGCCATCAACCTGCCTGCCGCCTACAGCCTCGACGCGGTGAGCTTCCTCGCGATCTTCGCCGCGACGTCCGCGATGTCGCCGATACCCCCGACCGGCGAGGCGCGACGAGCCGGACTTCGGGCGATCCTCGACGGCTTCTCGTACCTCAGGGGCCGCCAGGTGATCCAGGGCGTGTACCTCCTCGACCTCAACGCCATGATCCTCGGGATGCCCTCNNTCGGCGCGCTGATCGGGGCGTTCACGACCGGCTGGGTCGAGCCGATCCGCCGTCGGGGGCGCGCCGTCGTCATCGCCGTCGTCGTCTGGGGCCTCGCAATCGCCGCGTTCGGTGCGACGACCATGCTGTGGGCGTCCATCGTGCTGCTCGGCATCGCCGGGTGGGCCGACGTGATCTCGGCGGTACTGCGCAACACGATCCTGCAGACGTCGATCGACGAGTCATTC
The DNA here is from genome assembly GCA_003135595.1 of Acidimicrobiaceae bacterium. GTDB lineage: Bacteria > Actinomycetota > Acidimicrobiia > Acidimicrobiales > RAAP-2 > Palsa-459. Next base: position 3,381 of record PLCI01000150.1, read on the forward strand.
CGCACGCGCATGTCGTCGTTCCAGATGGCGGTCGTCCAGGGCGGCCCGAGGCTCGGGAACTTCGAGGCCGGCGCAGTCGCGGCAATCAGCACACCGGCGATCTCGGCGATCTCGGGCGGACTCGGGTGCGCCGTCGGTGCGCTGCTCCTCGCTTGGCGGCTTCCCAAGTTCGTGTCGGCTGACTCGCACCCGACTGGGTCGACGTCGCCGGGCTGAGCGCCGCCAGAGTGCAACTGCCAAGATCTCCGATCGTGGGTGCACCGTGAACGCCGGCATCCCGCCGATACGCGAGCCTTTCTGGCAGCCGACCGGGTTCCCTCCCCTGCGGTGGTCGCTGCGGTTGCGACTCACGCTTGATCCCCGGCTCCGCTTCGCACCGACGGCGACGGTGTTGGTGGGACTGCTGATCTGGGTGCTGTGCGCGGCCGCAGTCGCGCCATCGGTCGCGGCGCTCAGCACCCTTCCGCTGGCGGGCGTCACCGCCGGCACGTATTCGGGCCCCGTCGCCATCGTGACCGACCCCTCAGGCCACGCGGTCTGCTCGCCCTTCGGCGAGGGCCAGGTGTGCGTCCAGCCGCGCGTCACGAGCTGGGGTCGCGTCCTGCTCCCGACCAGCGCGCGCCCAACTCGTGTGCCCGTCGGGCTGCGCTTCACGGTCAGCAACTCGAGCTCGCAGTACTTCCTAGGTGCCTCAAGCGACTCGACGGTCGCCGTCGGGGCCGAGGAGATCGGAAGCTACGGGTCCTACTCGTGGGGCGCGTACACGCCGTACCGCGTGACCCTCGGCCCCACGTGTGCCAGCGCGGGGGCGGGCTACGAGGTGGCGCCTGGCGCGTCGGCCGTCGTCTGCGCGTCGCTCGACCCGCGGCGTGCACGGGCCGCCGGCCTCTTGACCGAGCCCGGGCCCAACCGTGGCTTGCTCGCCTACCTGCAGTTCGGCGGCATCGCGGAGTGGGAATTCACCGGTGCGGTCGCCAAGGGGCCAAGCGCCTGCATCTCCCCGGCGGTCCCCGGGCCCACCGTGCCTGCCATTGCCAGTTCGAGTGACCGCGGCGGCTTCCTCTCGCAGTTCTGCGAGGAGGGCGACTACTTCGGGACGACGTCGTTCCGCTGCTCGACCTGCGAGCCGATCTCGCTGGACCAGGTGACGACGGTCGACGGCGCGACGCTGCTTCATCGTGTCGGCAGGCTCGTCCAACAGGTTCCTCATCGTGGTCTGATCGTCGTCGGGCTCAGCCAGCGCGCGCCTGGCGGCGCAGAACTGCCGTCGAGGCTCCGCGACGCCTTCGTCGACGGCCAGTTCGACTGCACGCACACCGGATGCTCGGTCATGCGCGTCGGTGCATCATCTGCGTCACTGCTCGCCACCGTGCCGGGGTGCGACCAGGCGATCAGCCCCTCGTGCATGGTCTTCGACTTCCCGCAACCAACGCGCATCCAGGTCGTCGGCTTCCTCTACGACGACTACTCGCAGTGGTACCAAGGCGAGGCGCTGTACCACGACGTGGACGCACCCACCAGCGTCGAGTCCTCCGCCGTCATTGAGTACCGCTCCTACGGCCCGCAGTAGGGGCAGACCCTCAGCGACCCCGCACCGGCGACACCTCGACGCCGACTCGCGACCTGCGGGGCACCTTCCCGCCGGCAACGGCCGCCAGCTGGCCGCACGCGGCGTCGATCTCGCGGCCGCGCGTCGCTCGGATCGTCGCGTTGACACCGTGGGACTCCAGAGCGTCGCGGAATCGCTCGACGCCCTCGCGCGGGGTCCCGCGCGTCGGGTAGCCCGGCGTCGGATTGAGCGGGATGAGGTTCACGTGCGCGCGGACGCGCCTCGCGATCGCGGCCAGCTCATCGGCGTCGCGGAGCCGGTCGTTGACACCGTCGATGAGCGCCCACTCGAAGGACATGCGACGCCCCGTCGAGGCGTTCCACTGGTGGCACGCCGTCTCCAGGCGCTCGAGCGGGTAGGTCCGGTTGAGCGGGACGAGCGTGTCGCGCAGCGCGTCGTTCGCCGCGTGCAGGCTGACCGCGAGCGTGACCGTCGGCGCGTCGATCGCGAGTCGCTCGATCGCCGGCGCGACGCCGACGGTGGACACGGTGAGGTGTCGCGCCGAGATCCCGACGCGCTCGTTGAGCGCGCGAAGCGTCGCGATCGTCGCGTCGTAGTTCGCGAGCGGCTCGCCCATCCCCATGAACACGACGTTGCTCACGCGCCGCGGCTCGACCGAACGGGCCGCGGCCACGACCTGCTCGATGAGCTCCGCGGCCGCGAGGTGGCGACGGAACCCAGCCTGCCCCGTGGCGCAGAACGTGCAGCCCATCGCGCAGCCGGCCTGCGAGGAGATGCAGACCGTCACCCGGTCCCGGTAGGCCATCGCGACGGTCTCGATCGTGGCGTCGTCGTGCAGCGCGAAGACCCACTTGGTCGTGCGTCCCGCGTCGCAGACGGACTCGGTCACGACGCGCAGCGCCGGTGGCAGCGCTGCCTCCAGGCGGTCGCGGAGCGCCTTCGGGAGCACCGTCAGCTCGATCGGGCGGCGCAGCTGGCGCCACAGCCCCTCGTCCAGCTGGCGCACGCGGTACGCGGGCTCACCGGCGAGGAGTGCCGACAGTGCCGCGGGATCGGGGTCGTAGGCGCTCGGCACCCCGTCAACCTACCGATGCCGCCGTGACGCGCCGGCGTCGTTGGTTGGCCCGCACCGAGCCCCACGTGGTTCACTCTTCGTCGGCCGGGGATCCCCCGACGCGCGACAAAGGAGTCCCATGGAGCTTTCCAACACCTCTGCGATCATCACGGGCGGCGCCTCGGGCCTCGGCGAGTCGACGGCTCGCGAGCTTGCAAAGCGCGGCGTCCGAGTCGTGCTCGCCGATCTCAACGCGGAGCGCGGCGCGGCGCTGGCGAGCGAGCTCAACGGCACGTTCGTGAGCTGCGACGTGACGAGCACCGACCAGGTGATCGCGGCCGTCGACGCGGCAATCGCCCTCGCGCCGCTGTTCAGCGTCGTCAACTGCGCAGGCGTNNTCGGCACGTTCAACGTGTGCCGCCTGGCTGCTACCAAGATGTCCAAGAACGAGCCCGATCCCGACGGCTGCCGCGGCGCCATCGTGAACACCGCGTCCGTTGCCGCAGAGGACGGCCAGATCGGCCAGGTTGCCTATTCGTCGTCCAAGTGCGGCGTCGTCGGCCTCACGCTCCCGCTCGCTCGCGACCTGGCGGTCGTCGGCATCCGGGCGAACTGCATCCTGCCTGGCCTGATCGACACCCCGATCTACGGCACCGGTCCCGCGTCAGAGGACTTCAAGGCCAGGCTCGGCTCTGGTGTGCTCTTCCCGCAGCGCCTCGGGCGCTCCGACGAGTTCGCCTCGCTCGCCGTCGAGCTGCTCTCGAACAGCTACATGAACGCGGAGTCGATCCGGATCGACGCCGGCATCCGGATGCAGCCGAAGTGAGCCAGTAGATCGCTCACGCCAGCACATCGCACGCGAGCGCACGCGAGCGCCCAGACAGGGCGCACGCGACCGCCAGGGCATCGACGCGATCGGCGAGCGCACGCAGCCCGTCGCACACCACCGCCGCGGCTCGCCTCGGCGAGCTTGGGACGTAGCCGACCGCGACTTGAAGGTCGACGGAGTGCAGCACGAGCTCGGTGACGCGCGTGACCAGGTAGTCCCCGAAAGCGATGCGGCCGACGTAGTGCTGGACCTCTCGAACCGCCGGCGTCGCGTCGACGAGCAGGCCCACCCGGTCGGCGAGCGAGCGGACGTGCCCCGAGGGGTCGTCCTCGATGAGCGCGCCACCGGCGCGCGCTCGTTCGGAGATCCCGTCATGGACGCCGGGGATCGACATCGCGGTGCGGTAGTAGTCGGCCGCGTCGGTAAGCCGCCGGCTCGTGGGATCGAGCGGCCTCGCGAGGACCTCTTCGATCGCGATGAACGCGCGCATCGTGTGTGCGATGAGCTCGCGGACGGTCCACTCCCCAGTCCCGGGATCGCCGTAGCGCGCGGGATCGATCGAACCGACGAGCTCCACGAAGCTGGCCGAGGACTCGTGGAAGGCGACAACGACGTCTTCTTCGGTCGGCACGGCGTCAGTGTACGAAGGGTGCCGCGGCGAGCCGAACGGTCGCTTAGATGCCCTGCCCGAGGTTGTCGAACCTTGCGTACTGGCTGAGGAAGGCGAGGTTCGCGTGGCCCGTCGGTCCGTTGCGGTGCTTCGAGATGAGCACCTCGGCGAGGCCCTTCTTCTCGACGGGTGCCGCCGAGTCGTAGGCCTCCTCTCGATAGAGGAACAGGACGACATCGGCGTCCTGCTCCAGGGAGCCCGACTCTCGGAGGTCCGACAGCATGGGCCGCTTGTCCGCGCGCGCCTCGAGGCCTCGGGAGAGCTGGGAGAGCGCGACGACGGGGCACTCCAGCTCGCGCGCGAGGATCTTGAGGCCTCGCGACATCTCGGCGACCTCGACCTGTCGGTTCTCGGAGCGCACTCGCGAGCTCATGAGCTGCAGGTAGTCGACGACCACGATGCCGAGCTCGCCGTGGGTCTTCTTCAGCCGCCGCGCGCGAGCGCGCACGTCCATCACGGTGAGGTGCGGGTTGTCGTCGATGTAGATCGACGCCTGGCCGAGCCTCGTGATCGCGCGCGAGACCTTCTGCCAGTCGGTGTCGCCGAGCTGGCCTGTGCGCATGCGCTGCGCGTCGACACGCGCCTCGGACGCGAGGAGCCGCTGGGAGAGCTCGAGGTGGCTCATCTCGAGGCTGAAGAGGAGGGCGGGCCGCTTGAGCACCGCGCCGACGTGGGTGAGCATGCCGAGCGCGAAGCTCGTCTTGCCCATCGAGGGGCGCGCGCCGACGATCGTGAGGCTCGACGGCTGCAGCCCGAGCAGGATGTTGTCGAGGTCGGTGTACCCCGTCGCGGTCCCGGTGAGCCGGCCCCTGCCGCGCTCTTCGATCCAGTCGACAGACTCGTGCAGCAGGTCGCCGAGGGACCGCACCGTCTCGGCGTTGCGATGCTCGGCGACGTCGAGGATCATCTGCTCGGCGGTGTCGATGACGCCCGAGACGTCGTCGGGCGCGCTGTAGGCGAGGTCGGAGATCTCGCCGGACGCGCCGATGAGCCGGCGCAGGATCGCGAGCTCCTGGACGATCGAGGCGTAGTGCTGGGCGTTCGCCGACGACGGCGTGTTCGCCTGCAGCGAGACCAGCGCGGCGGGGTCCGCGCCCATCGACGACAGACCGGCGCGGTCGAGCTCGTCGGCAACGGTGACCGCGTCAGCCGGCTGTCCGGACTCGTAGAGGCGGGCGATCGCCCCAAAGATCTGCCCGTGCGCAGGCTTGTAGAAGTCGTCGGCTGCGAGCAGCTCGGTCCCGACGGAGATCGCGTCGGTCGACAGCAGCATCGCGCCGAGCAGGGACTCCTCGGCTACGAGGTTGTGCGGGGGGACCTTCGGTCCACCGTCAGGCCGCCGAAGACGGATGGGACGTGCGTCGTCAACGGCCTGGACCATGGTCATTCAACTCTCGCCGACGAGCCTGTGGGACGTAACCCTGCGTTTGCTGTGTGTTTGCTGTGCCTCGGCGGCCCGGTTGTCCGCAGCCGTTCGCCTTCACGAGCCGACACTCGTTGCATGGACGCACTGTGAACCGCACCTGTGACACCTCGTGGACGCACGGCGTCCGCAGGCACGATTCAGTCAGTCGAGCGGGACGATCTCGATGGTGACCGCCGCCGAGACGCCGCCGACCAGCGTGATCGTGACGGGCACCTCGCCGAGCTCCTTCAGGTGCTCGTCGAGCACCACCTGACCGCGGTCCACCTCGACGCCGGTCGCGGTCGTCACGGCCGTCGCGATCTCGACGGGGCCGACCGACCCGAAGAGCTTGCCGTGCGCTCCTGCCCGCGCCGCGACGCGAATGGGCGAGCGCTCGAGCTCGGCCTTCTGGGTCTCGGCGGCAGCGCGATCCTGGGCGTCACGCAGATCCCGGGAGCGCCGCATCGCGCCTGCCTGCCCGGCGACACCGTCCGATGCGGGCAGTGCCGAGCCGCTCGGCAGGAGGAAGTTGCGCGCGTAGCCGCCCTTCACCTCGACGATGTCGCCGCGGCGCCCCACGCCCTCCACGTCCCTTCGAAGCAGGACCTTCATCAGGCACCGACCTCTGCGTCGGCGGGCGTCTCGGTCTCGGCGGCCTCGGGGGCCTGCGCGACCTCGGGTGCCGCGGCCTCCACCGGCGCCTCCTGCGGCGCGTCCTCGCCGACAACCTCGAGCGGGCGCTCGTCCTCGGGCCCCGCGGCGAGCGTCGTCTCCTCGTCGCTGCGCGGCGGGCGCCCGCGGCCCCCGCCGTCTCGGTCACGACCCCGTCCGCCGCCACGCCGCTCGGTCACNNGCGCGGATCTTGCCCCGCTCGCTCATGTAGCGCTTGAGCATGCCGGAGTTCTTGTAGTCGACCCACTCGACCCGGTCCTTGCAGAGCTGGCACGGCTTCTTCTTGACGCGCCGTCCGGTGTCCTTCGGGGCGCGCTTGGTCGTGCGCATGTTCGTGCGTGCCATCAGAACGGCTCCTCATCGAATCCATAGCCGGTGTCCGGCTCCTGGCGCGGCGGCGCCGCGCTCTTCGCGGGACGAGCCTCGCCGGGTGCCTTGCGCTCGTTGCGGGTGACCTGGGCGGTCGCCCAGCGAAGCGACGGGCCGATCTCGTCGGCCACGATCTCGACGACCGAGCGCTTGTCGCCCTGCTCGGTTTCCCAGCTGCGCTGCTCCAGGCGACCTGCCACGACGACGCGAGCGCCCTTGGTGACCGACTCGGCGACGTTCTCGGCCATCTCACGCCAGCACACGATGTTGAAGAAGGAGGTGGCCTCCTCCCACTCCTGGGTCTGGCGGTTCTGCCAGCGGCGGTTGACCGCGAGGCCGAACGAGCAGTTCGCCTGTCCCGACGCGAGGAAGCGCAGCTCGGGATCGCGGGTGACGTTGCCGACGACGGTGACGGTGTTGTCTGGCATGTTGCTCCTTGACTCAGGCCACGCCGGCGGCGAGGCGACGTGCTGCCGCACCCTTTTCGGGCAGACGGATGATCTTGTGCCGCAGGACCTCGGGGGCCAGCGTGAGATGCCGGTCGAGCGCGGCGACGGTCGCCGGCTCGCCACTGAACTCGACGATGACGTAGTACCCCTCGCGGCGCTTGTTCATCTCGTAGGCCAAGGTGCGCTTGCCCCAACGGTCGATCTTGCCGGGAGTTCCACCGGCTGCCTTCATCGCCTCGATCGAGCGATCGAGCGCCAGCTGGATGTCCTGGGCGTCGACGGCGACGTCGAAGATCATCATCGTCTCGTAGGGCCGCACGGGCCACACCTCCCTCTGGACCGGCGCCGTAGCGTCGGGCCCCGTCGTTCGGGGCAGGGTCTTGTCCTGCCGAAGCAGGAGGTCAGATGGTAGCCGCAGGAGCGAGGAGCTCCGCCGGCGCTGACCCTTCACAACGCAGGCGCACATTTGGGACGACTCTTCGAGCGGAGCCGGATCCCGTGGAACGGCTTCGGTACGCTCGTGCGACCCCGTCGAAGGCGAGACCATGCCCGGATTCGTGCACCGCCCGCCGGCCATTCGTCGGCTCGTAGGACTCCTCGCGATCAGCTCGCTCGCCCTCGCCGTGCCTGCCGCTGCCGCCGTCGCACCGGCGTCGGCGCACACCGCCTTCGCCACGCCCTCCTCAATCGCCGCCGTCGGCAGGTGGATCGTCGTCGCCGACAAGGGGTCCAGCACGCTCTCGGTGCTCTCGGCCTCGACGGGCGCGCTCGAGGCGACGGTCTCGCACCACGCGCTTGGGGTGTCCGCCCCGAACGCCGCAGTCGCCACCACGTCTGCGGGGCGGTGGCTCGTGTTGGTGGCGGGCGTCGGCGGCAGCGTGGCCGAGCTGGCGGTTGCCACGACCACCGCGCAGCGGCCAGCCGTGACGCGACTGCGGTTCCTTCGGCCCACGGGCTGTGCGAGATCGGCGACCGCCTCTCTCGCCGTCGACGCGCACGGCCACGTCCTCGAGGCATGCTCGACGGGCATCGTGACCGAGTGGGCGGTGCGCATGGGCGGGCTGATCCGGAGCTTCCCGGCCGCCAAGACGACCGTCACGAACGCGACAGGCCTCACCGTGCTCGGCACCTCGGTGTTCGTGACCAACGCGGCCACGGCGGCCGCGGGCTCGGCCCCGGACTCGGTGACCGAGCTGTCGCTCGCCACGGGACAGCGGGTGCGCACCGTGACGAACACGACCAACGCCGCCTATGGGTTCAACGGGCCCGCCGGGATCGCCTCGGACGGGACCCACTTGTGGGAGATCAACGCGGTGGGCAGCACCGTCGACGAGCTGGCCGTCTCGAACCTGGCCTTCGTCGCGAGCTCCGCGACCAACCTGTCGGACCCCGGCGTCGTGCTCGCGACCAAGGCAGCGGTCTTTGTGTCCTCCGGCGGCTCGTACGGCATGGTGACCCAGTTCACCGGATCGGCCGGGACCCTCTCGAGCCCATGGATGATGTGCAACACGAACGGCCCCTACCAGTTCGACGCGCCCTCGGGCTTCGCGATCAGCGGGTCGTCGCTGTGGGTGACCAACTCGGCCAACGGCTTGATCGACCGGATGAACGCCACGACCGGCGCGCTCGTGAAGACGTTCGGCTAGTTGGGTCGACGCACCCGGTCACTCCCCGAGCGCGGCTCGGAGGTCGGCGCCCGCGGCGTAGGTCTCCTCGGCCCCGGGAAAGGCGCCCGAGCGGACGTCGGCGGCGAAGCGCCCGATCGCCTCGGTGACGAGCATCCCGAGCTGGGCGTACTCGCGGACGAACTTGGCGAGGGGCCGGTTGCCGAGCCCCAGCAGGTCGTGGAACACGAGCACCTGGCCGTCGGTGCCAGGCCCCGCGCCGATGCCGATCGTCGGGATGCCGAGCTCGGCGGTGATCCTGGCGGCGAGGGCGTCGGGCACGCCCTCGAGCACGATCGCGAAGCACCCCGCGTCCGCGAGGGCGTGGGAGTCGTCGAGGAGGAGCTTGGCCGCGTCGAGGTCGCGACCCTGGACGCGGTAGCCGCCCATGGCGAGCACCGACTGGGGCGTGAGACCCAGGTGGCCCATGACGGGGATCTGGGCCTGCAGGATCGCCTCGACGACCGGCGTGCGGATCGCGCCGCCCTCGAGCTTCACGCAGCCCGCGCCGGCACGCACGAGCGACGCCGCGTTGCGCACCGCGTCGTCGGTGCCGACGTGGTAGCTCATCCAGGGCAGGTCGCCCACGATGAGCGCGCTCGGCGTCGCGCGCGCGACCGCGGCGGTGTGCCGCGCCATGTCGTCGATGGTCACGTGCAGCGTGTCGGGATAGCCGAGGACCGTGTTGGCAACGGAGTCTCCGACCAAGAGCACGTCGACGCCCGCGGCGTCGCAGAGCCGCCCGGAGGGCTCGTCGTAGGCGGTGACCATGACGATCGGCTCAGCCCCACGAGCGCGCTTGCGTGCCTGTATGTCAGGAGCGGTCGTGGGCTTCGTCACTGCGCGCGCTGCTTGGCGGCTCGCCTCGTGGCGCGACCGCCGGCCTGCCACTTGCGGGCCAGGTGGTGGAAGCCGCAGCCCGTGCAGGCCTCGACCGCGTAGCAGACGACCGGCTCTTCGCGCCGCTCGAGCCTCGCGAGCTCGGCCCTGGACGACGGGCAGGTGCCGCCCGAGGGGAGCTTCGAGCCGAAGACGTAGGTGACCTCGACGGTGGTGACGGCGTCGCACACCGGGCACGTGCGATCCGTGGGCTCCCCCAGGTTCGCCGCCGCGCGCAGCAGCTCGGGGTGCGCGTCGCAGACCTCGTCACGGCGCACCTTGCCCTTGCGGAGCGACTCGACGAGACGGTGGCGCACGAGGCCGTACTCGACCACGCCGGATCGGATGCGCTCAGACTTCGGCAACGGCCGCGCCATCGCGGAGACGCTAGCGGCGAGGGATGCGGGGCGAAAGGGCTGGACGTGTTTCCGCACCGTGACAATCGCGTTGCGTCCGACACGGACTCGACGCACCGGGACCTCGGGAGCACCGCCAGCCCTTGCGCGCGCATCCGGAGCATCCGGGATGCTGCGGCGAGACCCACGGTCGTCGGGTCGACGTCCACGTCCGCGCCACGACCGATCAGCCCGCGGCAGACCGGCGACCGAGAACGGCCCGCCGGTCCCCCCTCGTTCAGGCACGACCGGGGTGTGCCAGGTGTGATCGATCGATATATCGGCTTGCTATAGTCAGTCGATGCTCGACCTCGCGATCCTCGGCCTCCTGGGGGAGAAAGATCGCCACGGCTACGAGATCCGCCGCCTGCTGCGCGACGAGCTGGGACTCGTCACCACCGTCTCGTTCGGCTCGCTGTACCCCGCGCTTGCTCGACTCGAGCGGTCGGGCGCGGTCGAGGTCGTCGGCGACGCCGAGGCCACCGTGTCCTCCTCGCCCTCCACGGGCTCGCTGTCTGGCGAGCGCGCCGCGGCGCGGGGTCTGCGCACCGGGCTCGCCCGCGGGCTGCGCTCGCGCAAGGTCTACCGGCTCACTCCTGAGGGCAGGGCGGTCTTCGCCCGGCTCTTGGCCGAGGCGCCGTCACAGGACGACCCGCGCAGCTTCGGGCTCCGCGTCGCCCTGGCTCGCCACCTTCCCCCGAGCGCGCGCCTCGAGCTCTTGGAGCGCCGCCGTGCCGAGCTCGTCGGCCGGCTCGCCGAGCTCGAGGTCGCCACCACCGGCCCGTCACTCGACAGCTACGCGCGCTCCGTCGTCGAGCACGCCGCCGAGGGCGTGCGCCTGGACATCGGCTGGCTCGACGGCCTCGTCGACGCCGAGCGCACGCGCACCCCAGTCACCACCGACGTCGCCCCGTAGCGACCGAGAGGAGCACCAGATGGGAAGGATCAGAGTTGCGATCGCGGGCGTCGGGAACTGCGCCAGCGCACTCGTCCAGGGCGTGCGCTACTACGAGGACGCCGATCCGGCCGACGTCGTGCCCGGCCTCATGCACGTCGAGCTCGCCGGCTACCACGTGGGTGACCTCGACTTCGTGTGCGCGTTCGACGTGGACGCCCAGAAGGTCGGCACGGACCTGTCCAAGGCCATCTTCAGCTCGCAGAACAANNACGATCCGCTTCGCCGAGGTGAGCCACCTCGGCGTCACCGTGCAGCGCGGGCCGACGATGGACGGGCTGTCCAAGTACTACCGCGACGTCATCGACGAGTCGCCCACCGAGCCCTGCGACGTCGCGGCCGTGCTGCGCGAGTCGCGCGCCGACGTGCTCGTCTCGTACCTGCCGGTCGGCTCCGAGGACGCCCAGCGCTTCTATGCCCAGGCGGCCCTCGACGCCAGGGTCGCGTTCGTGAACGCCATCCCCGTGTTCATCGCCTCGGACCCGGTGTGGGCGAAGAAGTTCACCGACGCGGGCGTGCCCATCATCGGCGACGACATCAAGAGCCAGGTGGGCTCGACCATCGTGCACCGGGTGCTGACGAGGCTCTTCGAGGACCGCGGGACCACGCTCGACCGCACCTACCAGCTGAACGTCGGCGGGAACATGGACTTCAAGAACATGCTCGACCGCGACCGCCTCGAGTCGAAGAAGATCTCGAAGACCCAGGCCGTGACCTCCCAGATGGAAGACGCCGTGCTGTCCGAGGACAACATGCACATCGGTCCCTCGGACCACGTCCCGTGGCTCGAGGACCGCAAGTGGGCCTACATCCGCATGGA
>PLCI01000150.1:15213-15406 GCA_003135595.1 Acidimicrobiaceae bacterium
CCACGACGACGTCGCCCACGACATGGTCGAGGCCTTCTCGCGCGGCGACGAGCACTAGCGCCGCCGCTCACGGAGACCGATTCGCGCTTGCAGGTTGCCCCCGGATCCGCGACGATCCGGTGATGGACCACGACACGAAGCGAGCCGAGTTCCGACGCCTGCACGAGTCGGGCACGTTCACCATGCCCAACCC
>PLCI01000171.1:0-5791 GCA_003135595.1 Acidimicrobiaceae bacterium
TCGGCCTTCGGCCCCCAGGCGTCCTCGCGGCGGCGAGGCTCGACGACGATGCCGGCTTCTGACAGCTCGGCTGCGGTCGCGACCGCGGTCGGGCCGTGACGGCGTCGCAGCTCGTCGACCGCCGCTCGCAGCGCGACGAGGTCGCCCTGTCGATGGCGCGCCGCCACGTCCACGGCACGACGCTCGGCCACCGGGTCGGCGAGCTCGAAGGCGAGCTGCACGGCTGACTCGCCCGCCTCGAGCGACGAGCACGAGACGCCGAGCAGCCGCACGCCGCCGCGTCGCGGGACGTCGTCGACCAGCATCGCGGCGATGCGGGCCACGGCCTCCTCGTCGTCCACGCCGAAGTCGACGGTGTGGCTCCTCGTGCAGATCGAGAAGTCGTCGAACTTCACCTTCAGCGTCACGCACCTCGCCCGGAGATCCGCGCCACGCAGGCCACGCGCGACCGCGCCGCCCATGCGTCGGGCGTGGCCGACGAAGTCGGCTCGCGCGGTCACCGAGACGGCGAACGTCTCTTCGTGGCCGATCGACTTGGCCTTCGCGCTCGCACTCACCGGCCGGTCGTCGATGCCGCGAGCAAGCTCGGTCAGGCGCTCCGCGGTCGCCCGGCCGAGGTGCCCCACGAGAAGCTCGGCGTCGAGGTCGGCGAGCTCGGCGACCGAGCCGATGCCGAGCCGCTCGAGCCGTGCGCCGGTCGCCGGTCCCACGCCCCAGAGTTCCCGCAGCCGAAGCGAGGCGAGCACGCCCGCCTCGTCCTCGGGCATGGTCACGACCACGCCCTGGCCGTCGAGGACGCGCGTCGGCGTCGCGATGGGCTTGGCCCTGCGGCTCGCGAGCTTGGCGAAGAGCTTGTTGTGCGCGATCCCGATGCAGCACGACAGCGACAGCTCGGCTGCCACGCGCTCGCGAAGCGCCCAGGCGATCTCTGCGGGCGTCCCGAGCAGCGCCATCGACCCGGTGACGTCGCAGAACGCCTCGTCCAGCCCGAGGGGCTCGACGAGCGGCGTGGCCGCGCCGAGCAGCTCGAAGAAGCGCGTCGAGACCTCCTCGTAGCGAGAGAAGTGCCCGTGCACGAACACCGCGTCCGGGCACCGGCGCTTCGCCTCTATCGACGACATCGCCGAGTGCACGCCGCGCCGTCGGGCCTCGTAGGTGCAGCTCGCCACCACGCCCCGCGCGCCATCGCCGCCCACGATGACGGGGCGCCCTCGCAGCGAGGGGTCGTCGAGCACCTCGACGGAGGCGAAGAACGCGTCGAGGTCGACGTGCAGGATCGCCGGGCGCAGCGCCGCGGAGCGGTCGGGGTCAGCCGTCGAGCGCGACGTGGCGGAAGGCCTCTCCGTGGGCGTGCCCGACGAGACGCCCCGCCTGCACCGCTCGCGCGACGACCGCGGTCCGCGCCCACTCGTCGTCGCCGTGGAGCTGGGAGCGGTGCGAGAGCACGGCGGTGACCTTGGCGTCCAGGGTGCCGTCGATGTCGACGACGACGTCAGGCTCGAGGGTCCCTGAGAGCAGGAGCCCTTCGACGTGGTGCGGCGGACCCGCCTCAGGGAAGTACAGGGGCATGCCCGCGGCAGGCGCGACGGCGTCGAGCACCGCCCAGCCTGTCTGGCGATGGTCGTGGTGGTTCACATAGACGCCGCCGAAGAACGTGGCGGTCGGATCCGGTGCCAGCACGGTGCTCGGCTGGAGGCGCCGGATCGCCTCGACGATGGCGCGTCGCGTCGCGAGGGAGTTCTCCACCTCGCCGTCGGGGATCCCGAGCTGCTCGACGCCGGCGATCCCGAGCGCGCCGGCGGCATCGTGCAGCTCGCCTGTCCGGCGCTCCGCGAGCGAGACGACGTCGCTGCTCGGATCAGTGGTCCCCTTCGCCCCGTCGGCCAGCACGAGCAGCCAGACCTTCGCACCGAGCTTGGACCATGTCGCGAGCGTCCCGCCGCACGCGACGTCGGCGTCGTCGGGGTGCGCGTAGACGGCCAGGGCCCGCGAGGGGACCGTCTGGAACAGCTGCGCCACGTCAGCTCCGCGTCTTGGGTGCGGTGGTCTTGATCAGCAGCCCCACCTCGCGCTCGAAGTCGCCGAGCCCCTCGAAGCCCTTGTAGACCGACGCGAAGCGCACGTAGCCAACCTCGTCGACGTCACGAAGCCGTTCGAGGACTGCCCGTCCGATCTCCTCGCTCGAGATGTCCTCGGGACGAAGGCGCAGCGACTCCTCGACCGCGTCGCACAGCTCGTCCAGGACCTGGTCGGACACCGGACGGTTCTTGCAGGCCGCTCGCAGGCCGGCGATCAGCTTGGTGCGATCGAACGGCTCGCGAGTGCCGGACCGCTTGACCACGATCAAGGGCACCTCCTCAATGCGCTCGAAGGTGGTGAACCGCTGCGCGCACGAGACGCACTCTCGGCGTCGGCGAATGGCCGCGCCGTCTTCTGCGAGGCGCTAATCAACGACCTTGTCGTCATCGCTGGAGCAGAAGGGGCACCGCACACGTGCACGCTAGACCCTGCCTGTCGACGCGGTCGCTCAGGGAATGACGATGTGCTCGCCGGCAACGAGCGTGGTCGAGCCCACCTCGGCGACGAGGGCTCGAGCGATCTGGGCGGCGTCGCCGGGGTTGACGCGCATGGCCACGGAGTGGATCGTGTCGCCCGATTGCACCACGATCGTGGATCCGGGAGCCAGACCCGCGGGAACGCCGGCCGGTGTGTCTTGTCCGGCAACGGTGACCGCGCCGAGCGCGCGAATGGGCAGTGCCAAGAGGACGACGGCAGCTAGCGACACGGCGATCCCCGCGGCTCGCCGACGTCGCACGGCAACGCTGGCACCGACAGGGCGGACGAACGTGTGCGCTGCGGGGCCGCGCGCCGAGGTTGCGCGCTCCATCCGACCCTCGGGCTCCGCCCCCGGCCTCGCGACTGCTCGTTGGGCGCTCGGGTGCGAGTCCCTGGACGCCCGTGGCACCTCATGGGTCACGAGGGCCGCATGGCGGGCCGCACGCCTGGGCGGCGCACCGGTGCGGCGACCGCCCCGGATGACCCGCAGCTCTGGCGCGATCTCCCTCGTCGTCGGTGCCCCGGTCTCCTCGAACGGTGCGATCGCCATCCCGTGCCTCCTGGTCCATCCTGACCGAACAGGTGTTCGTCACATTAGAGCACGAACACCTGTTCGGGTCAACTCATGGAGGACGTTCTACAAAGAGGCTGTGACTGCCGCCGCGACCCGGCCGAGCGCCTGGACCCCGCCTGCCTGGGCGCGCCTGGCGTCCAGCAGCCCTAGGGCCTCATCGACGGTCGAGACCATCCGGATGCCGTGGCGGACCACGAGACGGGCGCACTCCTCGGCAAGGGCGCTGTCGGCGTGGTCGCCGGAGTCGGTGACCTGCCCGTCGCAGATCCAGACGACGCCCTCACCGCCGCGGCGTCGCGAGAGCGCGAAGCGCAGTGCGGGACCGTCCACCCCGTTGCCGACGTTGCCTGCTCGTACGAGCGTGGCGGCGCGTCCGCGCTGGGCGAGCACCCATGCGTTGGGGATCCCCGAGGAGCCCGGGGCGTGCGAGTAGCCGAGCACGAAGGCGCCGGGAGCTGCGGCGAGGAGGCGCTTGAGGTCCTCGACGGACAACGCCATGGAGCCGGACTGGTCGACGACCACGACACCTCCGCTGCCTCTGGAGGTGCGGTGGAACAGTCGACGAGACGGGTCCGTGACGAGCCTGCCGGGCCGGACGACCTGGCGGCCCGTGGCAGACGGCGCGCGCCTGAGGGCGACCGCACCGACGACGAGTCGGTCGAGCGCGACCGAGCGGTCGAGCACGAGCGGGGCGAACACACCGGTCGCCACGGGTCGGTCCCGGCGCCGCGCGGCGCGCGGGCGCCCGCAGCCCTCCGGTCCGCGATCGACGTGCAACGAGATCAGCTCGGCGAATGCTCGCGTGTGCTCGGCGAAGCCAGCAGGGAGGCCGTCGTCGCCGGGGCTGGTCGAGGCAAGGGACGCTGTCGACGCCTGTCGCGCCGTCGCAAGCAGCGCACGCTCCAAGCCTCGGCACACGCTCGCCCACTGGGGTCGCTCACGCCGCACGCCGCTCAACAGGTCGCGCAGCGCTCGAGTGCCGCTCACCGCGGCGGCGAACCAGATCGTCTCGTCCCAGTCCCCGGCCTCGGCGAGTCGGGTGCCCGTGAGCCGCTCAGAGCCGTCACGCAGGTCGCTCAGCTCGAAGCCCACACGCCCGAGGAGCTGGTTCACGCGGAACTCCTCGGCGCACTCGACCGACCTCGCGTGGAGCGGCCACACGTCGAATGCGCCAGGCGTGAGAGGGCTCACTCGCGCGTGCATGAGCTCGTGGCCGCGCACCAGGCGCCCGTGCTCCCCGCCGTCGAAGGGCACCCGCATGGCGCACCCCGCAAGGTCGGTCCACGCCTCGCCACGACGCGGCGGACCGCGCTCGACCCGCCAGCGCACCGGCCCTCTGCGATCCGCGCGCGAGGTGAGGAACTCCGGTGCGGGACCGCCCGTCACGCGCCCAGCTCGGCGGCGTCGATCGCGAGCGCGTCGGCAATCTCGCGGCCCCGGTCTGCGCCGAAGGCCAGCCGCGCGGCGCGCTCGGGCTCGAGTGACTCGCGGAGCCGTGCGTAGGCGTAGAACGCACGCAGCGACGCGCGTCGCGAGGAGGGGGCCACCGCCGTGGCCATCGCGGCGTCTCGCAGGTCCTCGGGGAGCAGCTCGATCGCGTCCGGGTGCGGCGCGTCGATCTCGATGGCGACTGGGAAGCGATCGCGCAGGGCGCTCGGCAGCTCCTCTGGATGCTCGAGGTTCGTCGTCATCACGACCGAGAAGCCGGGCAGCGGCGTGATGGCGGCGCCGGTCGCCGGATGGTCGAACCGCGCTGAGCCGTCGGTGTCGCAAACTGCGAGCAGGAGCGCGAGCACGTCGCCGGCGGCCCGGTCCGCCTCGTCGACCACGAGCCGACCGCCCAGGACGCCGTCGCCCCGCCACGCACGCACTGCGGCGCCGTCGAGCCACTCGAACTGCCCGCCGGCAGTCGGCATCCAGCAGCCCGTCACGTCCGCGGCGGTCATGTCCTCGGTGCACACGAGTCGGTGAGCCCCAGCGCTGGCCACGCCCTCTCGGAGTGCGGCGTACGTCTTGCCGGTCCCAGACGGGCCGTAGAGCACGATTCGATCGATGCCCGCGCCGAGCGCGTCGGCGAAGTCCCTCCAACAGCCCGGCAGTGAGTCCCGTTTCATGCCACCCCCTCGGCACACAACGGGCGCTCGCCCGAGCGCGGCAACAGCCAGTCCCGCGAGGAGGGCGAGACCGAACAGATGTTTGCCTCAGGGTCTGCAATCCGGTAGCCTGACGAACGCGCGTTCGCCCACTCCTGGAGGCACGATGGCTGAGATCCTGACCGAGAAGCGCCGACGGATACTCGACTTCATCATCACCTTCCAGCGCGAGCATGGGTACCCGCCCTCGGTGCGCGAGATCGGCCGGTCCGTGGGCCTCACCTCGTCGGCGACGGTCCACGACCACATCGACCGCCTGGCAGAGGGGGGCTTCCTCGTGAAGGACCCCACCAAGCCCCGCGCGCTCCAGGTGCGCTATGAGCCCACCTCGTCCACCGCGGTCAGCGCAGAGCGGGTCCGCAACGTCCCGCTGATCGGCGACGTGGCGGCAGGCACGGGGCTGCTGGCGGGCCAAGAGCTCGAGGAGCTCCTGCCGCTCCCCGAGCGCTTCGCTGGCACGGAGCAGAGCTTCATGCTGCGAGTTCGTGGCGACTCGATGATCGACGCG
>PLCI01000171.1:5842-6548 GCA_003135595.1 Acidimicrobiaceae bacterium
GCCATCTACGGCAAGGTCCTCTCAGTGCTTCGCCGGCTCTAGGACCCTGCCAGCAGGCGCCCCAGTACGTCGAGGCACCTCACCAGGTCGCCTGCGCTTACGAACTCGCCGGCGTGGTGCGCGAGCTCGGNNCCCGCGCCGAAGTTCGCCGCGGGCACGCCGAACGACGCGAAGGTCGCGACGTCGGTGTAGCCAAGTTTCGCGCGGGGCGCCGCACCACTCAACTCGACCAGCCGTGCGATCACGGGATGACCCAGGTGCGGAGGCGCCGGCTCCGCGGCGTCGACGACCTCGAAGGCATCGCCCTCTTCGAGGTACGGCGCGAGCATGGCACGCAGCGACTCGACCGCCTCTTGGGTGCTGCGGTCCGGTGCGACGCGCTGGTTGATCGTGAGCCTCGACTCGTCTGGCACGACATTGGGGCTCACCCCACCTGTGACGCCGACCACCTGGCACTGCTCGGTGTAGATCACGCCGCCGATGGTCACCACCCGCGGCTCGTAGGCGCGAACGGCGCCGATCGGGCCCTCGAGCCGATGGATTGCGTTGCGACCGCGCCACGGGCGAGCGGTGTGCGCCCGAGCCCCGCGCAGAACCACGTCCACTCTGACCGTGCCCTGGCAGCCGGCCTCCACGACGCAACTCGTGGGTTCGCACAGCACCGCCGCGTCCGCGGCGAGCAGGCCCGCGTCCAGCGCGGCGATCT
>PLCI01000128.1 GCA_003135595.1 Acidimicrobiaceae bacterium
GCCTTCACACGGCTGAGGTCGTGGGTTCGAGTCCCGCAGCGCCCACGAATCTGGGTGCTACGACCCGCCGACTGCGTGACTCCTTGGTGCTCGGACGTGCGTCCAAGGGGTCGAACCTGATGCGGGATGCCATCATGCAGTATGCAATCGTCGCTCTTCTTTGAAGAGCGCGGAGAGCGAGCATCGCCCGGACTCGTCTTGCTGCACGGGCTCGGGATGGGCCATCGAATGTGGCAGCCACAACTCGATGCGCTCGGGAGTCGATTCCACGTCCTTGCGCCGGACTTGCCTGGATTGGCGCAATCGTCCGCGGTGGGGCGATTCACGATCGCTGGGGCCGCAGCTGCGATTGCGGAGCTCATCGAGGAGCACCACGGTCGCCCAGCTCACGTGTGCGGGTTGTCGCTTGGTGCCATGGTGGGCCTCGCTACTGCAATCGGGTTCCCGACGTGCATCGACAACCTTGTGGTTTCCGGAGCCCAGGTCCGCCCGCACCGGCTCATCGTCACGCTGCAGACCGCCGCGATGGGGGTCGTTCCGAGCAGTCGTCTGCTCGCCAGCATGGCATCCTCGATGCCCGGGGGGCGCACCGACGTTGCCGACGCGGCGCGCGAGGACCTTCTGAAGGCGGGAAAGCGCGGCCTGCTTGCGGCAATTCAGGAGGCAGGAACTGCAGACTTTCGAATGTCGCTGCCGCACGTTCAGAGCCGAACCCTCGTGCTGTGCGGGAGTCGAGACAGGGTGAACCGTGGTGCTGCGCGGTCGATCGCTGCCGCACTCCCCAATGCGACCCTTGAGATCGTTCCCGACGTGGGGCACGTCTGGAATCTCGAGGCTCCGGAGCTCTTCAACAGGGTCCTGGTGGACTTTCTCGGCGCGTCTGGCCGGTGACCGACGTCGGAGCTCCAGCAAAGTTCTCAACGAGAGCCATCCGAGACCTTCGACGAGCAGGTGTGGTTCGCATCGTGTGACCCAAGGTCCACTTCCGGTCAGCAAGCCTGCCGACGAGATCCTGCACCGGCGGCCGTCCTGCCCTGCAGGACGCCACCCTCCATCAGCGCCCTGACGGCGCTCGCGCGCGCGCCCGCTCGGCAAGTACCTTCGTCGAGACGCCCAGGAGGCGCCGCGACCGAGAGGAGCGTGGACTGCGATGAGCGAGAAGGTGCGAGACGACACGGCCGAGAGAGCCTCGCTGGTCGAGTGGCTCGACGGACAGCGCCAGCACGTCCTCGGCATCCTCGAGGGCCTCGAGGACGCAGCCCTGCACCGCGCGATGCTGCCCTCGGGCTGGTCGTTCCTCGGAATGGTCCAGCACCTGGCCCTCGACGTCGAGCACTACTGGTTCCGCTGCATCATCGGCGGCGAGTCTCTCGACTTCTTCGGTCGCGAGCCCGAGGACACGAAGAACAGCTGGGACGTTCCTGCCGACGTCGACGCCCAGCAGGTGTTCGCCACGTATCGCCGCGAGATCGAGCGTGCGAACGCCGTCATCGTCGCGACGGCGCTCGACCAGCCGCCCGCCCAGCGCGACACCTGGTGGGGCGAGTGGGCGGTGCCCGACCTGCGCTTCGTCCTCCTGCACGTGATCGCCGAGACCGCCTGTCACGCGGGTCACCTCGACGCCGCGCGCGAACTGCTCGATGGTCGCCAGTGGATCAGCCTGGAGTGAGGTCGCGCCTCAGGGCTCGAGGAAGTCGACCAGCAGCTAGTTGACGCGGCCAGGTGCCTCGAGTTGCATCCAGTGCCCGGGTCCCTCAATCCGCTCGAAGCGCCAGGGGCCTGTTACCTGATCCTTCGAGTCGGTCATCTGGACCTCGGTGAGCGCCATGTCGCCCGAGCTCCACACCCCCATTGTCGACGCGGTGACCGGCGGCAGCGCGATGGCCGCGCCGGCCCAGGACTCGGGGCTGATGTTCGCGCGGTAGTAGTTGAGCGCCGGTGTCAGCGACCCGTTCGCGTCGATCTGCTTGGTCACCTCTGTGTCCGGGTGGTTTGCCCACGCTCGGAAGTTCGCCCAGTCGTCGTCGGACAACCAGCGCTCAGCGACCCCCTCGAACTGGAACAGCAGCATGTACCAGGACTTCTCGCGCTGCTCGAAGGTGCGCAGAAAGCCCGACGGGTGACCCACAGAGAGCACGACGAGCTGGTCGACGCGATCCGGGACGAGCGAGGCGAGCACCCACGCGAGCGCTGCCCCCCAGTCGTGGCCGACGACGTGGGCCTTGGCGACCCCCAGGTCATCGAGCACGCCGAGCACGTCGCCCGCGAGGAGGGGCAGCGAGTAGGCCTCCACGCCAGCCGGCTTGTCCGAGTCGCCGTAGCCGCGAAGGTCCGGCACGATCACCTGGAAGCCCGCGTCGACGAGCGCCGGGACCTGGTGCCGCCAGCACGCGCCCGTGTCGGGGAAGCCGTGCAGGAGGAGGACCGGTCGGCCCTCGCCGGCGACCTCGTAGTGGATCCCGACACCGTCGACGGTCACTCGTGCCACATGTCCTCCAAAACGTCCGGGTCCGATGCGATCCGTCAGGCCGAGGCGAGCCGGACGAGCTCGTCGCGGTCGGGGGCGGCCACCGGCTCGTCGCGCCAGCCGCCGCCGAGCTCGCTGACCCGGTCGTACAGATCGAGGCGCGACAGCGCGTCGCGCGGTCGCTCGAGCACGAGGGCCCCGCGAACCATCACTCGAAGGAGGTCGGGGTCCTTCGAGGCGGCGCTCGTGAGCGACTGCTCGAGCTCGAAGTCCTCGTCGTGAGGCTCGTAGGCCTCGCCGGCGACGCCGGCATCGACCTGCGACAGGCGGTGCCGGTCGGTCGCACGCGTCCACGCGAACCACGGCCGCAGCTCGGCGTCGGTCGAGCGGTGGAACGCCGCGGCGAGCTCGAAGGGATCGTCGAGCCCCACGTCGCGCAGCAGGTCGCGGAGCATGACCGCGTGGAGCATGCCCATCGACGCGCCGCGACCGAGCGAGGGGTTCGAGCACGCCCACGCGTCGCCCACCGACACGATGCCCGTCGCGACCGGCCCGTCGTCGTCGTGGAACGTGCGGATGCGGTCCTCGATCTTGGACATCGACACGACCCTCTCGTCGAGCGGCGTGCCGTCCAGCCAGTGCGCGACCAGCGGCAGGGAGCGGACGACCGACTCCCACCGATCGAGGTCGCGCAGCCCGAGCAGCGCCTTGTCCTTCGCGCTGGTCACGATCGCGACCCCCCAGGTGCCGTTGTCAGCGGGCAGCGTCAGCGCCGAGATCGTGCCCAGGTGCTGGATGCCGCCGCCGAAGGCAAACGGCAGGCTGCCGTCGTCTGAGCGGAAGTGGCGCCCGAAGTACATGAATCCGCTGTCCTCGAGCTCTTCGACCGGCGGCTTCGCGCCCAGCTCTTCGAGCCAGCGCGGCGTCGGGGAGCGCCGTCCGGTCATGTCGACGACCAGGTCGCCGAGCACCTCCTCACCCGACTCGGTCCGCACGCCAATCACGTGCGGGGTCCCCTCGCGGCTCGAGGGTCCAGAGACGAGCGCCGCGACCGCGGCACCACGGCGCACCGTCACGCCGCGCGCGCGCACCGCCGCATCGGCGACCGCGAGCTCGACGACCGGGCGACGGCCGGTGAGGACCTCGCACGCCGCGTCGTCTGGGCGCTCAGGACCCCGGAACCCCTCGGGTGCGTCGAGCAACGGGTTGTGTCGCAGGCCGCCGACGCGCTCGATCGACCGGGCGACCTCGGGGAGCTCGACATCGATGACCGACCGGTATCTCGCCAAGAAGTAGTGCGGCAGCCGGAACTGGTTGACCCCGCGGCGCTCCCAGGTTTCCCATGCCTCCTCGGCCGTGCTCGCGGGCGGCGTCGGGTCGCGCTCGAGCACGGTCACGTCGTGGCCGTCGTTCGCGAGGAGCATCGCGGTCCCGAGGCCGATGACGCCCGCACCCAGCACCACGATCTCTGCCATGCCGTCCTCCGCCTCGACTCGGCGTGAGGCTATCGGAGCCGGTCAGCGGCAGTCCGAGAGTTTATGGCCCTACGGCGTGTCGACACCGGCGCGGAGCCAGGCGACTGGCTGGCTCGGCATCACCCGCTCCCCGGGGATGACGAGCAGGCCGCCGAGGGTCCCGGCGAACGCGGAGCGCACCTCGACGTCGCCGACCCAGCCGACGAGGTCCCCGACGTCGATGCGCGTCGGTGCGTCGATCGCGACCTCGCCGGTCGCCGTGACCGCCGCGAGGCTCGGGGCGGTGTGGGCGAGGCCCGGGGCGGGCTGGAACGGCCCCGCAGCAGGAGCGACGACGAGGCGCCCGGCGAGTTGGTCGTGGTCGCGCACCTCGGTCCGCCGCACTGACGGCGTCGCGATCAGGCGGTCGACGAGCGCCTCGAGATCCCGTGGCGACGCGATCGAGAACGTCTGGACGGATCGTGGCGGCAGCGAGGAGCTCGTCGCGGTCCCGAGGGCGCCGCCCGCCCCGAACGCGACGAAGGTTCGCACGCCGTCGGCGAACAGCATCTCGACGCTCTGTCGCCAGCGCACGGGCGCGCACAGCTGCGACGACAGGAGACTGGGCCAGTCGGCGGGGTCAGGGTGCCGCCTCGCGTCGACGTTCGCGACCACCACCGGGTCGGGGTCGCGGAAGGTCACCTCAGCGAGGAGCTTTCGGAGGCGATCACGCGCGCCGGCGAGGAGCGGGGTATGGAAGCCGCCGCTGTCGGCAAGCTCCTCGATGGTGCTCGCGCCGAGGGATCGCGCCACCTCGATCGCTCTCGCGACCCCTTCGGTGCTGCCCGTCACGATGACGCGGCCGGGCGCGTCGTAGCCCGCGACGAACACGTCGCCCTCGGCACGTGCACAGGCGGCCTCGACGTCGCCATCGTCGAGCCCGCAGATCGCGGCGGTTGCACCGAGAGCCGTGGCGCGCTCGTGTCGAGCGGCAATGCCGCGCTCCACGACGAGTCGGACCGCGGCATCGAAGTCGAGCGCACCCGATGCCACGAGCGCGGTGTACTCGCCCAGCCCGTAGCCGCAGACGGCCATCGGGGCGAGCCCGAGCCGCTCCGCGGCGTCGAGGGCAACGAGGCTGAGCACGAACGTGGCAAGGTGCGCGTTCTCGATCTGGCCGAGCAGCGACCGGCCGCCCTCGTGCAGCAAGGCGGCGACGTCGCGGCCCGCAGCCTCGCTCGCCGCGTCGACGAGCTCCCAGGAAGGATGCTCGCACCACGAGTCGCCCATCCCGGGCCACTCCGAGCCGTGGTCCGGCAACGTGAATGCGAGCACTGCGGCGTCCTCCTCGGCGGGCAGGTTGGTCGTGCCCATCGTCCCACGCGCGGCGATCGCACCAGCGCACTACCGGAAGGTCACTTCCCCTCGGTGCACTTTTCTTCAGCGACGTGATCGCGCGCAGCGGTCCCTTCGCAGGACACATCGGTGTGCGACGCTCGCGCATGGCGTCACGCGGCTTCCGGACCCCCTCGCACGCCCGTCCGGTCCTGCGATCCGGATCAGACCTCTCCGTCGGCGAGCGCGCCGCGGTCCGGATGCGAAATGCCACGAGCTCGTGGACCTTCGTCGGCTCCCTTTTCGCGGCGGTCTCGCTCTGGGTCGTCCAACACGTGTCCAGCATCGGCAAGAAAGTCGGCGCCGAGCTCGCAGACCTCCCGCCTGGTGCAACGAACCCGACGACGGCCTGACGCGCGGTGACGAGCCCTCCTTCGCCTGCGGACGCCGCAGAAGGCGCCGTGGTCCGAAGCGCCCGCGACGACGATGCCGATGCCATCGAGGTCGTGCTGATCGAGGCCTTCGAAGCTGACGACCGGCCCGCGGCACTCGTTCGCGCGCTTCGCGCGTCGCCGGCGCACCTGCCCGAGCTCGAGCTCGTCGCCGAGCGCGGCGGGGTCGTCGTCGGCCACGTGGTCCTCAGCCGCGTGCACGTCGTCGACGCGACGCGGGCTCGACACCCCGTGCTCGCGCTCTCACCTTTGAGCGTGCGAGTGGCGGTCCAGCGAACGGGCGTCGGCGGCGCCCTCGTGCTCGAGGCGCTCTCGAGGGCCGACGCCTCAGGCGAGCCGCTCGTGACGGTCGAAGGTCATCCGAGCTACTACCCGAGGTTCGGCTTCGGCCTCGCTCGCGAGCTCGGCGTGACGATGGCCCTGCCGAACTGGGCGCCCCCCGAGGCCGCGATGGCACGGCTGCGTCCTCGCACCCGACACTGGCCGCAGGGGCGACTCGAGTACCCCGCGGCCTTCGAGACCGTCCTCGAAGAAGAGCAGCTGCCGTGACCGCGGCTCGTCACGGATCCACGATGGACGTCGACGCCGCGCGCGCCTTCGTCCGCGAGCACGGTGTCGTGCTCGTCGCGGCGAACGGCCCGGTGCCGAAGCTGACCGAGGCGATCGCCGGCGAGCCCATCGCGGGCAGCTGGTGGGGCCATCCGAAGGGGCACCACATCTACGCGGTGCTTGACGAGGTGACGAGCGACGAGGACGTGCTCGTCTGCCGTGCGGTCAACGGGAAGGTGACGCTCGTGCACCGGCGGCTCTGGCCCGCGCTCATCGCGGCCTCAGCGCGGCTTCCCGCCGAGCGATTGGCCAAGGTCGAACAAGAGCACACCGCGTCCGGGCACCACGTGAACCACGAGACGCCGTTCCCCGACTGGGCCAGCGCCGAGGACCGGACCGCCGCCGAGGCGCTCGACGAGGCCGCGGCGATCCGCCTGCTCGGGTCGTGGGTCACGTCCCCACCGCGGTCTCGTCGCAGCACCCGGGAGTCGTCGGGCCCGTAGGGCTCAGTCGTCGCTCACGACCAGGGTCTCGCACACCTTGTCGTGGAGGCACTGGGCGTCCTCGTCCCACAGGCACCACAGCACGTCGAGCAGCTGGAGCACCGAGACGAACCCGGCGGCGTAGTACGCGCCGGCCCGCGCGAACGCGCGCCCGGCGCTGAGCGCGGAGCCGTCGAGGCGCACCGGGCGGATCTTC
>PLCI01000009.1:0-143 GCA_003135595.1 Acidimicrobiaceae bacterium
CTGCACGACTCGCCCGACATCGACACAGTGACGTACACGCTGGCGGGGCTCAACAACGAAGCAACGGGCTGGGGTGTCGACGACGAGAGTTGGCGCGTGATGGACGAGCTCGCCGAGCTCGGTGGTCCCACGTGGTTCCGGCT
>PLCI01000009.1:241-2302 GCA_003135595.1 Acidimicrobiaceae bacterium
CTCACGTTCCAGGAGTACTTCGTCGCCCGTCGTCACGATGTCGCAGTGTCCAAGGTCGAGTTCCTCGGGGCGGCCGACTCGACACCCGCGCCACGTGTTCTCGAGGCGATCCGATCGTCGGCGAAGCTGGTGCTCGCGCCATCGAATCCGCTTGTCTCGATCGATCCGATACTCGCGGTCCCCGGTGTCGCGAGCACCGTCGCATCGAGGCGCGATGACGTGATCGGCATCTCGCCGATCGTCGCCGGAGCGGCCATCAAGGGTCCTGCGGACCGTCTCTTGCGCGAGCTTGGCCACGAGGCGAGCGCGCTCGGCGTCGCCCGGCTGTACGAGGGCCTCATCGGCACCTTTGTCATCGACGAGCGTGACGCGGCACTCCAGGGCGCCGTCGAGCGGCTCGGCATGCGGTGCATCGTGACCGACACGATGATGACCGATCGAGCCCGCTCCGCGGCACTCGCCAAGGTCGTGTGCGATGCCTGAGCCCGCCCTCCAGCTCTTCGCGATCGAGGGCATCGGCGAGGTGCGTCCGGGCGATGACCTCGCGACGATACTCGCAACCGCCATCGCCGAGCGCGGCGATTTCACGCTCGCGGCGGGTGACGTCGTGGTGGTCACCTCAAAGGTCGTGTCCAAGGCAGAAGGGCGCGTGGTCGCGGTCGACCCTGGCGACGCGATGTCGAAGGTGGCCCTCGTCGAGTCCGAGTCGACTCGCGTACTGCGTCGACGTGGCGAACTCCTCATCACCGAGACCAAGCACGGATTCGTCTGCGCGAATGCGGGCGTCGACCTCTCGAACGTCGAGGAAGGATCGGCGGTCCTGCTCCCGCTTGACCCTGATCGCTCTGCTCGGCGACTCCGAGCGGACCTGCGCCGCCGTCTCGGCGTCGAGGTGGCGATCATCATCTCTGACACGTTCGGTCGCGCGTGGCGAAACGGCGTGACCGACGTCGCCATCGGCTGCGCCGGCATCGCTGGCATCGTCGACCTGCGTGGCACGCTCGACGCCGGCGGGAGGGTGCTCGAAGCGACGGAGGTCTGCGTGATCGACGAGCTCGCGGGCGCCGCCGATCTCGTCATGGGCAAGGCGTCGAACGTGCCCGCCGTCGTCATCCGAGGAGCGCGGCTCGAATGGCTCCGAGATGGTGCCGTCGCCAGCGAGATCATTCGAACGCCCGACGAGGACCTCTTTCGATAGGGCCCCGATGAGCCCTGCGACGAGGGACAACCCCGCGTTGGCTATCGCGGTCGATTCCAGCTCGTGGAGTCCGTCACCCACAGCATGCTCCGTCCACTCTCTCCTGGCGCAGTGACCGAGTCGTCGACGATGCGTTCGAGCCGATAGCCCAGTCGTCTCGGCACGGCGGCACTGGCGAGGTTCGCCTCGTCGCAGCGGATCTCGATNNATGCCGCGATTCGTCCAGCGGGCATGGACCCAGTAGCCGATCTCGAGCGCGCCCTCGCCGATCCGTCGGTGCAGCCCGCCACCACCGACCACGCCGGGCGCTGCGTCGTGCGAGAACCAGTAGTTGAACGCCTCGCCCGACGTCCACTGCGACACCGCTCGCGTCACGAAGTCGTCCAGCTCGTGGAAGGTCGGCTCCGTCGACGCCCAGGGCATCCAGGGTCGGAGGTGCTCGTGGCTCTCGCCCACGGCCTCGAGGAGCCTTTGGGTCTCACCGCCGCGGTAGCGGACGAGCGAGACGTCACCGGCCACGAGGACCTCGGGCGGCTGGTCCGTCGACACGGCGCCTACGCCGAGATGCCCGCCTCGACGCGGGCGCTCCACGCATCGCTGACGATCTCATCGAGCGACGACCGTTCCGGCTCCCAGCCGAGGACCGACCGGGCGCGGTCGTTCGCAGCGACGAGCGTCGACGAGTCGCCGGGTCGTCTCGGGGCGATGCGGACGCCGACGTCGCGTCCCGTCACCCTGCGCACCGCGTCGATCACCTCGGCGTTGCTCGACCCGGTGCCGGTCCCGAGATTGCAGATGAGCGCCTGCTCCCCGTCCAGCGCGCGCGCGGCCGCGATGTGGGCGGTCGCGAGGTCGGCGACGTG
>PLCI01000009.1:2328-2522 GCA_003135595.1 Acidimicrobiaceae bacterium
AGCGGGATGAGGTGGGTCTCAGGGGCGTGCAGCTCAGGTCGTCCTCGCACCGCGCCCGCTGCGTTGAAGTAGCGCAGTGCGGCATAGCGGATCCGGCCGAGCCGGGACAACCACGCAAGTGCGTGCTCGACCAGGAGCTTCGACTCGCCGTAGGGACTGACCGTCTCGGTGCGGTGGGACTCGTCGATCGGCGT
>PLCI01000174.1 GCA_003135595.1 Acidimicrobiaceae bacterium
GGGATCCCGCTGCCGGTCGCACCCCCGAGGGGGTCGTTGATCGAGGTGAAGACGACGGGACTCGAGGACGTGCCGACGGCGTCCAGGGTGCCCTCGACGGTGATCGCAGGAACACTGGTGTTGTAGCCGTGGCAGAGCCCTGGGACGGAGACGTCACCCTTCATCACGGTCCCCGCAGCGACCTGGACCGTCACCCCCGCTGGGATGTCGAATCCTGCACATGCTCCGACTGCCCAGGAAGCGCTCTGGGGTTGCAGTGTCGAGCTGGTGCCAACGTGTCCCCAGAGGTAAAAGATCGGACTTGCGCCCGTCGCCGAGTTCCCAGACAAAAGGCCGAGGTCAAGTGTCGGGGAGCCGACGACGTAGGCAAAGCTCGTTGCACCGAGCACCGAGTTGTCCTCGACAGTGACGGTGCCGGCGCCATCGAAGAAGACGCCATAGCCGTCGTTGCTGAAGTGGTCCGACGTGATCGAAGTGCTCGTGCCTGCGCCGCCCGTCGCGTAGATGCCGTCCAACGTGTTGTCGATTGCCGAGTGGTCGACGACGTCAAGAGAGCCAGAGGAGGTGATGGCGGTCGACGCGTAGTCGATTGTCGCGTTGTCGGTATGGAGGGAGCCTGCTGCGGCCGCAACATCGATCCCTCCCCAGTCACCAGCCGCGGGGATCCCGCTGCCGGTCGCACCCCCGAGGGGGTCGTTGATCGAGGTGAAGACGACGGGACTCGAGGACGTGCCGACGGCGTCCAGGGTGCCCTCGACGGTGATCGCGTCGCTTGAGCTGAACTTCAGAATCACCCCGGCGTCGATGCTGACTGTGACCCCCGAGGGTACGTCCATACTGCAACTCACAACGTATGTGCCCGCGAGGATCATGCTGTCGCCGGTGATCGAGCCCGAGCACGGCGTGAGCGCGACGGAGAACGCGAACTTGTCCGCTAGCAGCGTCGCCGACGTGCCGGCCGGGGTCGTGACCGTGATGTCAACGGTCCCCTGTGCATGCGCAGGACTGAGCGCCGTGATCTTGGTGCTCGTGTCCGAGGTGATCGTCGCAGCGGTGCCACCGAAGCTGATCTTGGTCGCACCTTCGAGGTTCATCCCGGAGATGGTGACGACCGCCCCTCCAGCGAGCGATCCGGCCCCAGGGCTGATCGAGGTGATGGACGGGGTGCGGAGCACGCTGAGGACGAAGGACTGCTTCGCCGGGTGCCCGATGCCGTTGGTGGCCGTGACAGTGACGGGAAAGGTCCCCGACGAGCCAGCCTTCCCGGACAACATCCCGGACTTAGAGAGTGTGATGCCGCTTGGCAGCGCTCCGAACTTTGCGATCATGGGCGCAGGGACACCCGTTGCTTTGACGGTGAAGGATGCGAACACGCCAAAGATGAATGTCGCTTTGTTGGCTGACGTGATCACCGGAGCGACCGTCTTCAGGGTGGTGACCGTGACCTTGGCGGCTTTCGCGTAGTGCTTGTTCGAGTCGTGGGCAAACAGCGAGAACGAGTACGTCGTGTTGGACAGGAGCTTGGTGACAGTGAACTGCGTGGCGGGCGCGGCGACGTCGGCCACAAGCGCTCCCTTCGTCGGCGACGAGGGGGCAGTTCCTCCCTTCGCCTGGCGGATCAGTACGGCAGCGAACAGTGCGGACGAGGGGTTCTTCCAGGTGAGCGTGAACGCGTCATATGTGATGGAGGTTGCCTTGAGCTTCGTCACCGGGCCTGGCGCAGTTGACGTCCCCACTGTGGAGAGCGGCGGCTGGTGCTGACGGGGTGGGAGCGACCGCAGGGAGGGCCGTGACAGTACGTGTTGAGACTGAAGGCGTGCGCTCACCGCCTGCACGGGACCGGCTTGGAGGAGCAAGAGGCTCGATACACCTAGCGACAGGATGGCCACCAGCCGGAGCCATTGCCTGGACACACGCCACCCCCCCACCGAGAAGGGGAAATGTTACCGACTCCCCAGCATTTGCCTGATCAGGACCTCGCAGGGGGAAAGCGCCTGACCGGCCACCCGCCCGTGGAGTGACCCCCTCCTTTCCCGGCAACGTGTCGGACCGGATTCGAGCGCGAGCGCTGCAAAATGCCTGATCAAGGTTGCGTCAGCCGTCCGAATGCAGCTGAATCTGGCGATCCCGCCTCGGCGCATGTTCCCGAAATGTTCCCATTTCTGAATTTCGAAGCGTTCATAACACGACTCGAGCCAGCATTTGCCCTGATCAAAATGGGTGGAGACGATGGGACTCGAACCCACGACCCCCTGCTTGCAAAGCAGGTGCTCTAGCCAACTGAGCTACGTCCCCGGGACGCTCAAGGCTACGCGATCGCGTTCACCTCAGACTCGCTGGCGACCCGCCAGACCGGGATCGAGTGCGCGCGACCTACTCGCCCGTGGTCCCATCAAGCAGCTCGCGAACGGCATCGGCATGCCCTGCGTGCCGAGCCGTCTCGTTGAGCAGGTGCAGGAGCACCCAGCGGAGATCCGTCCCCTCTTCTCTCTGGCAGGGCACGTCGAGCGACGCGAGCGATCGGACGGTCCGGTCCGTCGACGCCGCCCTCGCGCGGTAGCGAGCGAGCGCGTCGGGGACGGTCAGCGTGTCGTCAGGCGTGAACTCCTCCTCGCGGCGCTCGGTCGGCTCGCCGAGGAAGCCCCCATCGATCCAGCGCCACTCCACGTTCGTCAAATGATTCACGATGCCGAGAAGCGACAGCAGGCGCCCCTCCGGTCGCCAGTGAGCGCCCTGTTCATCGACACCTTCGACCTTGCGAACCACCGCTCCCCGCAGGTACGCGAGCCACGCGAGCAGCAACTCGCGCTCATCGATCGATCCCCCCGGGAGCTGGACCAGGGTCACGATGCCACCGTCGGAGGGTTCGAGTTCGCCGGACCGGCGGCTGGATCCGCGGACGAGTCGCGATCGACGCGCTCGAGCTCGCGCTGCACGTCAACCCACCGAAGGTCTGGCTCATCACTCTCGCCGCCGTCGCCCGCGCGCGCGAAGAGGACGAATGCGATCGCCCACATCGGGAAGTACGCGCCCAGCTTCGACACGAATCCCGCAAGCTGCTGGTCGAGCAACGGGCTGATGCCCAGGATTCTCACTTGATGGGTGAGCGATCCGTACAGGGGGTGGCGGGCGAAGATCCAGACGAAGCTGAGGGACGTGACGACCAGCGACGCGGCAAGGAGGTAGCCGCCCTTCGCCGTGTTGCTCAGCTTCGGCAGGCCCGGTATCGATCCGAGGACCGGCATCCACAGGACGATCCCTAGTCCAAGCGTCACCGCTATGAAGACGCCACCCGCTTGCGCTGATGCGGAGCCCCACGAGATGACCGGGGGCAGCAAGGTCATGGTCCCCACCACGGTCACGACGACGATGGCGACGGCGGGGTGGACCAGCGTGCGCACCACTCGATCGACCGTTCGGTGTCGCGTGAGCCCCGCGATGAGCAGGTCTGGCAGGCCGCCGAGGAGGAGGGGTGCGACGGCCAGCATCAGGACCAGTCGCTGCACGACGACCGCCGTGATCGAGACGTGTGCGGCCAGGTCGCCGAGCGGCCAGGCGCACACGACGTAGACGAGGACCGTCGCCGCGGCGAAGCGGCGCTGCTCGGACCGACTCACCGCGAACGTATCGCGACGCGTGACGACGAGGTACGCGCCGGCTGCCACTGCAAGCGCGCCGACGAGCGCAGGATGCCAGGTGAGCGGGGAGAGCGCCTTCACGTCTCGGTCGCGACGACCCTTCCCGAGCCGATCGCGTCGGTGAGCGCGGCGTGGTCGGAGCGGTTCCTCGCGACATAGGCGAGCGCGAACGACGCGATCGCCCGATCGAAGGCGTCGGACTTGCCCAGGTAGCTCGAGATGGCGAAGCGGTCGCCTGATCTCGCGTGGGCGCGTGCCAGCGTCCAGCCGCAGACCTGTGCATATGAGCCCAGGAGCGGGGCCGTGAACCGCAGGACGTCCGCGGACGCCTTGCCGTCGAAGAGCTGACGGACGTAGAAGTGCCGGTCCGATCCTGTCTCGTCCGCGGCGTCAAGCCAGCCGAGGAACTCGTCGGGCGTCGCTTGGACCAGCTGCTGGCCGGCGACGACTCGCTGGCCCGCAGTCGGGAGCTTGGAGGGGCCGAGGAAGGGCTCGAGCACCGAGTCGGTGGCCTCCTTGATCTGCAGGAAGAACGGATCTGCGCCGCCGCGCCCGAGCAGGAGCACGACGAAGCACCTGGTCCCCACCGAACCGACGCCCACCACCTTTCGCGCGGCGTCGATCGGCGTGAACTGGTGCAGCAGGTGCCGGCGGTCGAGGGGCAACGTCGACTCGTAGCCGCGCAGGATGTCGACCAAGAACCCGTAGGCGGTCGCCGCGTTGGGCGGTTCGGCCAGCTCGCGCATCGGGACGAGCAGTGGCGGATCAGACCGGATCCTGGGCCCGTCGTCGGTGTCCACGACCAGCTTCTCGTAGGCCCGGCGGGGATGGCGTGACCGCGCGCGCTCGAGGATGCCCTGCGTGTGGCGCGCTGCCTCGTCGGAGAGCGAGCCATCGAGGTCCTCGAGTGCGTTCTCGACGTCGAGGTGCGCGTACCAGACGTCGAGCGTCGAAGCCCGGGCGAATCGCCGCATCGCCTCGCGGTAGCTCCGCACCGCCCCCAGCACCGCGCGCTCCTGACCGCCGCGAGTGAGGTCGAGGCCGTCGCCCGCGACCGCGACCGATGCCGCGAGGCGCTTCAGATCCCACTCGAACGGTCCGGGGTGGGTCTCGTCGAAGTCGTTGACGTCGAAGACGAGCCGTCGTTCGGGCGAGTAAAAGACGCCGAAGTTCGAGAGGTGCGCGTCGCCGCACAGCTGGACATAGAGATCCGTGGACGGACCGAACGACAGGTCGGCAGCCATGATCGCGGCCGCTCCTCGCAAGAAGCTGAACCTGTCGGCGGCCATGCGCTGGTAGCGGAGCCAGAGGAGGTCTTCGAGCCGTCCTTCGCCTTGGACCTCGAGCACCGCAACGGGGTCGAAGCCCTCGGGACGGTCCGCGAGGTCCGCGTGCGCGGTCCTCGGCACGAGCTCGCGCTGCGCCTTGCCACGCACCGTGGACACGGCCGTGTTCGGGACCTGGGCTCCACCGGCGGTGGTCATGACGTCCCCCTCGCACGATCCGTCCGCGACGGCTCGCCGCGAGTCTACGACCGCCTCGACTCGCCGTCCCGAGCCGACGTCGCCTGGCGAGACGCGCAGCGCCCGCGGGCGGTCGCTCGCACCATTACTAGTCTCGCGCGGTGGACGTCGCGGAGTTCATGGGCATCGAGCAGGTCGGCGCGTCGACGTGGCAGCTCGTCGTCGCGCCGCACGTCGTCACGCCAGGCGACTTCCTCTTCGGCGGGTGCGGCCTCGGCGCGGGCATCGTCGCGCTCGAGGCGGCGTCGGGTCGCCCCGCGATCTGGGCGACCTCGCAGTACCTGAGCTTCGCGCCGCTCGGCTCGACGATGCGCATCGAGGTCACGATCGCCGTCGAGGGCCACCAGACAACCCAGGCCCGGGCCACTGCCTGGGTCGAGGACCGAGAGATCCTGACCGTGAACGCCGCGCTCGGACGTACCGACCTCGAGCTCGGGGGCGTCTGGGTCGAGCCGCCCTCGGTGCCCGAGCCGGATCGCTGCCCGCCGCGGCGTCTGCCCGACCTCATGCGCCGCTCGATCTTCGAGCACGTCGAGGCGCGGGTCGCTTCGGGACGCTCCTACGAGCAGCTCGACGGGACGCCGGGCGACCCGTGCTCCGCCCTGTGGTGCAGGGTCCCCGGGCATCTCGAGCCATCCGCGGCGACGCTCGCGATCTTCGGGGACTTCCTCTCGGGGAGCGTCTCGCACCCGATCGGGCGGCGGCTCATGGGTCGGAGCCTCGACAACACGCTTCGAACCGTCCAGCTCGAGCCGACCGAGTGGGTGCTGTGCGACATGCGGATGCACGCGCTCGTCGGTGGCTACGCCCAGGGCATCGCCTTCCTGTGGAGCGAGCGCGGGACGCTGCTCGGCACCGCGAGCCAGTCCGTCGCGGTCAAGGAGTGGCGCCTCAACACCGCCGCGGCCACGTCGCGAGCCGTGGGCGACGGCGTTCGCTGAGCGCTCGTCGGCGAGCCTCGTCGCTCGCGGGTCCTCGTTCGCACCGCGCTCGTTCTGCCGACGGGCTCATCGCGCTGTGACAGCCGTGGGCTCTGCGATGGCCGCCGTGCGCTCCGTGG
This sequence comes from Acidimicrobiaceae bacterium, assembly GCA_003135595.1. GTDB lineage: Bacteria > Actinomycetota > Acidimicrobiia > Acidimicrobiales > RAAP-2 > Palsa-459. The sequence goes on from PLCI01000174.1 coordinate 6,222, forward strand.
TCGAGGCGGCTCCTCGGGAGCGAAGGACGGCGACGACGAGGAAGCAGAGTGCGCCGAGGACGTAGAGGTTGCGCACGACGAACAGCAGGACGGGTGCGACGGAGGTCACCGGACCGTTGAACAGCTGCGCGTCCTCGAGGTCTGCGCAGGTTGCGAGCGTCAGCACGATCGCCGCGATGCTGAGTGCCCGGTCGCGTCGCCACTCGAGGACCGCGACGAAGGGCGCGAGCGCGACGAAGACCCAGTAGTGCAACCAGCTGACCGGCGTCGCCAACATCGTGGTCACGAACAGCGTCACGACAGCGGCAAGGTCTCGCTGCTGTCGGAGCAGGCCGACGGTGGCATAGATACCGACGACGAGGACGACGAGCGCGACCGGGAGCCACGGGAACGTGCCGAACCACAAGAACGGTGGTCGCCCGAGGAGCCCGCGCAGCGACTGGTTGCCGAGGTGTCCGACACCCAAGATCCACGACGCCCTGGTGATGCCGCGTTGCAGCGGGAGGAAGGTCAGCTGCAGCAACTTGTAGCTCGGCAGGATGTGGAGCCAGTACTGCGTGGACTCGTGCCACCACACGAGCGCCGCGACGAGCGTGCAGGCGAGGAAGCTCACGACGAGCCGGATCGTCGCAGCGACCTCGCGTCTCGCGAGGAGCCACACGATGAACAGGGCCGGGAACAGCTTGATCGCCGCGGCGACGCCGATGAGCACGCCCCGGTACCGCCTCGGGACGACGAACAGGTCCACCATGACGAGCGCGAGGAGCACCAGCCCGAGCTGGCCCCAGACGAGCTCGCTGCGAACCGGGTAGAGCACCGCCACGCCCGCGGCAGCGAGCCCGGCCCCCGAGGCGAGCCACGCGCTGGAAGCGGGCACGCCGAACCACCGCACGAGCACGACCATGAGCACGACCGCCAGCGCGCAGAGGCTGAGGACCGTCCACACCGTCTCGGTCGCCCGCCACCCGATCACGTGGAACGGCAGGAAGGCGAGCGCCGCGAACGGCGGATTCGAGTCGGGATTCGGCCCGAACGAATACAGCGAGTGGTGGTGCAGCAGCTTGCCCGCGCCGTCGTAGCGGAGCCGCAAGTCGTGGTACTGGCCGAGGAGCGGCGAGTACGCCGTGTCGAGCACCCAGTAGCCGACGCGCGCAAGCTCGTCGANNNNTCGACACCGGCTCGACCGCGGACGACCGAGGCATCGAGACAGACCCTACTGTGGGCACTCTGCGGTGCTAGGCCCGTGTGTGCGCGACGACACCTGGTGTACGATCGCTCGACCTCGGGGGCTATAGCTCAGTCGGTTAGAGCGCAGCACTGATAATGCTGAGGTCGGAAGTTCGATTCTTCCTAGCCCCACTCCGAAGCCCTCCCGCGGGAAGCGAAGGACGCACGACTTCTCCGCGCTCCAATCGCGTCAGCGGGATGGCGCAGAGGCGGTGAGCGCTTGCCGGACGACCTCGATGTCGTCGAAGGTCACGCGAGCCACGACCTGAGTGCAGGGGTCGGGGGACGTCACAGGTTGAACGCCTGCACCATGCTCGTCGCTGACTGGGCCTGACCGAGGTAGGACAGCCCGAGCAGTTGCTCGACCGTTCTGAGCAGCGAATAGTGATTGAAGAGTGTGGCGACCTGCGTGCCGGGGTTGACCGATGGCGCGATCACCAGCAACGCAACGTGGCAGCTCTGATCGGATGTGTTGCTCGCGCAGTCCATCCCTGCACTACCCGGCTCACCTTCGTCCCAGACGAGGAACACGGCGGTGTCACCTGACAGATACACGGGCGACGCCAGCAGCGCCGCGAGGTTCGCCTGCAGCCATGCGTCACCCGAGGACACCGAACAGTCGTGCGTGTCGTTGCACAGGTTCGGGGTGACGAACGCGAATGACGGTGCGGTCGCCTGCGTCTGGAAGTCCGCGATCAGACCTGTTGAGCCTGCCGAGAACGGCACGTCCCTCGTCGCACAATTCGCATCGCTGTAATAGACATCGGGGTTGTGCTTCGGCACGTACGAGCTGCCAGCGATCGACGTGTCACAGTTCGAAGGCATCGACTCTTGGTAGGACTTCGCGAACGTTTGCGTGAAGATGCTCGAGGCACTCGTCACACACGATGCCGCCGGCAGGCAGTCGTTGTAGAAGGGCGCGAGGTCCGACAGGCTCATGCCGCTCGTCATGGCGAGATAGTTGGGCAGGCTGAAGTGCGTCACGTTGTGGTAGTTCGTCGCGAGCCCGCAGGAAGCTGCAAGGGAGTTGACGTACGGCGCCGAGCCGGACCCGATGATCGAGCCGTAGGAGTGGTTCTCCTCCACGATGACCACGACGTGCTTGTAGGTGGGTCCGCTGGCGACAACTCCGCACGCGCCCTTGGTCGTCGGATGCGACGCCGGATGCGACGCCGGCCGTGTGGCGACAACGATGCCAACCCCGACCACCAGCAAGGCTGCGATCACAACGACGACCCTGGACCTGTTCATCGTGGCTCCTCCTCTTTCCTGTGGGTGTCATCGTGGCGACGTCTGGTCATTGCCACTGTGCCACCTTCAGCACATTGGGCCATGAGCGGCTACTTCTTCTTCGCCGCTCGCTGGTAGGCGCCGGCGTCGCACGTCCCGGACCTGGGTCGCGCCACGCCTCGCTGGTCGGTCAACGCGCAGTCGCCGTGCGCGGCCTTGACCGCGGGGCTCGTTGCCGTGAGCGCCATCGTCTTGGTCGGGCCCCCGTTGCTCGCGAGCGCGAGCAGGCCGGGCTTCGCCGTGAGCGTGTCACCGAAGGTCAGCGTCAGCACGCAGTTCGCGCGCGACAGCACGTTGCCCCCCGAGGAGTCGAAGACCTCAAAGCGCCCCGCTGCGTAGCAGTCGGCCTGCGTCTTGCCCGCGAGCGTGGTGTGGTTGTCCACGACGATCGAGTCGCGCAGCGTGCCGGCGGCCTGCGCGCTGTAGAGGCCCGCTCCCAGCAGCGAGGCGTTGCCCGAGATCGTCACGAAGTACAGGGTGATCGCGGACCCCGAGTAGGCGTAGACGCCCCCGCCCGCGCCATGCTGGGCGCCCGCGCTCTTCGCCAGGTTGTCCGCGATCGTCGAGTTCTCGACGTTGAGAGTCGAGCTGTACTCGTAGACGCCGCCACCCTCGCCTCCTACACCGCCTCCGCCTGCGATGTTCCGGGCGATCGTCGAACGGTCGATGCCGAAGGTGTACTCGTAGACGTACAGACCCGCCCCGAAGTCGGCGTAGTTCGAAGAGAGCGTGGAGCGCAGCAGCTGGCCTCCGCCGTTGAACGGGTACGTGTAGATGCCCCCGCCCTCGGAGTTGTGGCCCGTCGCACGGTTTCCCGAGACCACGTCAGAGATGAACGAGGTGCCGAGGTACGACGCGTCGTAGACGCCGCCGCCGATGCCCCCGCCGGCGGCGGTGCCGTTCGCCGTGTTGTCCACGACCGTGCAGCCCGTCATGGACAGCGCGGCGAAGTCGTAGGACGCGACCGCGCCCCCCGTGCCCTGCTGGCCGAGGGTCGGCGAGCCGACTGCGTTGTGCGAGAGCACGTCGTTCGTGAGTGTCAGGGTGGAGTTGTCGAAGTTGTCGTTCGACGCGTCGTAGACCGCGCCCCCGGAGCCTGCGTTGGTGGCCTGATTGCCCTGGAGCACGGAGTTGTCGATCTCGACGGGGCTCGCGGAGTTCTGGACGGAGTACGCCTGGATGCCGCCGGTCCCCCGGATGCCCTTGGACACGTTGCCGCTCACGGTGTCGCCGTCGAAGCGCATGTCCACCGAGGCGCCGTAGCTGGCGTAGGCCTCGACGCCGCCCGCCGCGAACGTCCCGAGGTCGGTGTTGTCCAGGATCCGGTCGTGCAGCATCGTCAGGTTGATCCCGCCGTCCTGGTAGCCGTACAGGCGCACCGCCGCTCCGGAGTTGGGGAGCGACGAGACGTTGCCGATGAACAGGGAGTTGGTGATCGTCGCGGTCACCCCGCCGTTCTCCATCCAGATGAACACGGCGCTCGAGCCGTTGTCCGTGAACGAGCTGCCCTGTCCGATCGAGAGGATGTTCGCGAACTCGTAGCCGTGGTCGAAGATCGCCCCGCCGCCGTAGCTGTCGTTCGTGGCCGAGGTGGTGTCGTGGGACATCGCCACGGCGTCCAGGGTGACGTGCGCGCTGAACTCGACGAAGAGTCCGCCGCCGCTCGCGTCGGCGCCGCCGATGGCTCGGTCATAGGAGAAGGTCGCACCGGACGCGACCAAGGTGCCGTCGTACTCGTAGGCACCGCCGCCGTCGCCGTCGTTGAGCGCGGTGTCGTGGCTCACCACCACGCCGTCGCTCAGGTAGACCGCGCCGTTCTCGTCGAAGATGCCGCCCCCGTTCGCCGACTGCAGGTTCGTGCCGGCGACGTCGTAGCTGACGGAGCCGCCGATCACGTGCGTGCTCCCGTACTCCTGGAAGAGCCCGCCTCCGCCGTTGCCGACCGCGAGGTTCGCGTTCAGCAGGTCGCCGGTCAGGTACACGTTGCCCCAGTAGTTGTAGATCCCGCCGCCGTAGCTCCCCGCCGAGTTCCCAGAGATGCTCGACGCCGTCACCCAGAGGCTCCCGTACTCGACGTAGACGCCGCCCCCCGACGTCACGGCGTGGTTGCCCGAGATCACCACTCGGTCAAGGACCGCCGAGAGGTTGGGGTCCGACGCCATCTGCAGCCCGGCGCCGTTCGTGGCACTGCCGCCGCTCACCGCGAGGCCGGTGAGGAACAGCGTCGCGCCCGCCGCGTTGGCTCCGTCGCTGAGATAGAGCACGCCGTAGCTGCCGCCCGCGGGGACCTGGATCTTGGTGGAGCCCGCACCCACGCCGACGATCGACGTGCCCCCGGCGTTCGTCACCGTGAGGCGCCCGAGTGCGGCGTCGGTGAGCTTGTACGTCCTCGCGGCGAGCTTGATGAGTACCGGCCGGTTGAGGTTGTTGGCAGCCTGGACCGCCGCGCGCAGCGAACAGGGATGTGACGCCTCGGCGTCCACGCACTTCTTGCTGGTTGGCGAGGCGAGCGGCGAGTCGCTCGTAGAGGTGACCGTGAACGTCGCGGCTGCCCCGGTGGCGCGAGGCGCGGATCGCATCGGGTGTGGCCCGCGACGCGAGCGGTCACCCGCACGGTGGGCGACCGCCAGCGCGGGGGCCGGCTGCATCGGTGCGGGACGCGCCACGACGCGCGACGTGCGCGCGCTCAGTGCCGCCGACGGGCGCGTCGGCGCAGCAGCGCTCGCGAGCGGGGTCCCCAGCACGCAGAGCGCGAGTGCGAGCGCGGAGCCAGCGCCGATCGCTCGCGCCTTGCCACCGCCCGGCCGCACTCCGGGTGTCGTCGGTTCGAGCATGCCGTGTCCCCTTTCGCCGTCCCGAGGGACGATCCGACTGCGAGTGTGGCACGTGCGCCGACATGGCTCATCTTGCAGCGCGTCAACTCGGTCGTCGCCGCGTACATGGCCGTCAGCGCCGCCCTCGTGGTCACTCTGATCGGGATGGCGCGCGCCCTTCTCGTCGGCATCTTCGTTCGCGACGAAGTCGTCGTTCGCACCACGTTCTCGACGAGGTCCTGACCTCGGGCAGCTGGAGCAGGTCTCGTCGAGGGACATGGTTTCGCGGGGAGGTCCATGGGCATCTTCGCGTTCCCGGCGCAGCGTGCCAAGGAACGGATCCTGATCGTCCCCGTGTTCCGCCCCGTCGCGCAGACCGGCCGTGGTTCGCGGGCTGCGCATCTGGGCGCGCACGCTGCACGACGCGAACTGTCTGGTCGACGCCCTGAAAGAGGTCACTCGCGCCATCGACGAGCACCGCGC
>PLCI01000112.1:0-3194 GCA_003135595.1 Acidimicrobiaceae bacterium
ACGCAGAACGACCTCGTGAAGGAGTTCCTGAGCCGCGGCACCTACATCTTCGGGCCCGAGGCGTCCAAGCGGCTCACCGTCGACACGATCGCCTACACGGTCGCGCACGTCCCCAAGTGGAACCCGATCAACGTCTGCAGCTACCACCTCCAGGAGGCCGGGGCGACCCCGGTCCAGGAGATCGCCTACGCGCTGGCCACGGCGATCGACGTGCTCGACGCGGTGCGCGCGTCAGGCAAGGTGGACGACGACGCCTTCGACGACGTCGTCGGGCGCATCAGCTTCTTCGTCAACGCCGGGATCCGCTTCGTCGAGGAGACCGCGAAGATGCGCGCGCTCACGGCGATGTGGGACCGGATCTGCCGCGACCGCTACGGGGTCTCTGACCCCGCGCAGCGCCGCTTCCGCTACGGCGTCCAGGTCAACTCGCTCGGCCTCACCGAGCAGCAGCCCGAGAACAACGTCCAGCGCATCGTCCTCGAGCTGCTCGGCGTCACGCTCTCGGCGGACGCGCGCGCCCGCGCGGTCCAGCTACCGGCGTGGAACGAGGCGCTCGGGCTGCCCCGCCAGGCCGACCAGCAGTGGTCGCTGCGGATCCAGCAGGTGCTCGCCTTCGAGACGGACCTCTTGGAGTACCCGGACCTCTTCGCGGGCTCGCTCGTCATGGAGGCCAAGACCGCCGAGCTGGTCGACGCGGCGCAGTCCGAGCTCGACGACGTGCTCGAGCGCGGCGGGGCGTTCTCGGCGATCGACGAGCTGAAGCGGCGTCTCGTGGCGAGCCAGACGGCTCGGCTCGCCGCCATCGAGTCCGGCACCCAGCGCGTCGTCGGGGTCAACTGCTTCAACGACGCCGCGGGCTCCCCGCTCGGCGGCGACGTCGCGGCGTCGATCCTCACCGTCGACCCGAGCGTGGAGGACGCGCTCATCGGCGACGTCGTCGCGTGGCGCGCGTCGCGCGACCAGGCGGCCGTCGACGCAGCCCTCGACGAGCTGCGTCGCGTGGCGTCGGGCCTGGGCTCCCAGGACAACGTGATGGTGCCGACGATCGCCCTCGCGCTCGCCGGGGGCACGACCGGGGAGTGGGCGGGGGCCCTGCGCGAGGTGTTCGGCGAGTACCGCGCCCCGACGGGCGTGGGATCCGCGCGCATGCCCCGCCAGTCGCTCGCCGCCGTGGCCGAGCGGGCGCGCGCGATGGCCGAGACCTACGGCGGGCCACCTCGGCTGCTCGTCGCCAAGCCCGGGCTCGACGGGCACTCGAACGGGGCCGAGCAGATCGCCGTCGCCGCGCGCGACGCGGGCTTCGAGGTCGTCTACCAGGGCATCCGGCTGTCGTCGGCCGAGATCGTCGCCGCCGCGCGCGACGAGGACGTCGACGTCGTCGGGCTGTCGATCCTGTCGGGCGCGCACCTCGCCCTGGTCCCCGAGATCCTCCAGCTGCTCAAGGACGCGAACCTGAGCGCCCGCGTCGTCGTCGGCGGCATCGTGCCGACCGAGGACGCCGAGGCGCTGTTCGCACTCGGCGTGCGCGCGGTGTTCACCCCCAAGGACTTCGAGCTCGCCTCGATCATGGCGCGGCTCGCGGACCTCGCCGAGGAGCGCCGCGGCGCCGAGGTCCCTGCAACGGCCTGAGTCAGTCAGCCGGGTCGGCTGCGCCCCCGGATCGGGTGCGCGCTGAACCAGCGCCCCGAGAACCGCCACGTCGCCGGGGCGACAGCGGTCGGCCTGGCAGCGACGAGCTGCTCGATCGCCGCGTCGATCGCTTCGCGCACGTCGTCGGGGACGCCCGGTCGTTCGCGGAGCCCCGTCATCACAGCGGCATGTTGCCGTGCTTGCGCTTGGGCAGGTCCTCGCGCTTGGTCGAGAGCATCTCGAGGCTGGCGGCGAGCAGCCGCCGCGTGTCGGCCGGGTCGATGACGTCGTCGATGAAGCCGCGCTCCGCGGCGAGGTAGGGGTTGGCGTAGCGCTCGGCGTACTCGTCGATGAGCTCCTCGCGCCGCGCCGGGGGGTCGTCGGCGTCGGCGAGCTCGCGGCGGTAGACGATCTCGACCGCCCCCTGGGAGCCCATGACGGCGAGCTCGGCGGTGGGCCACGCGAAGGCGAGGTCGGCGCCGATCGACTTCGAGTTCATGACGACGTACGCCCCGCCGTAGGCCTTTCGCGTGATCAGCTGGATCCTCGGCACGGTCGCCTCGCAGAACGCGTAGAGGAGCTTCGCGCCGTGACGGATGATCCCGCCGTACTCCTGGTCCGTCCCCGGCATGAAGCCCGGCACGTCAACGAGGGCGATGATCGGCACGTTGAAGGCGTCGCAGGTCCGCACGAAGCGCGCGGCCTTCTCGGAGGAGTCGATGTCGAGCACGCCGGCGAGGTGCGCGGGCTGGTTGCCGACGATCCCGACGGGGCGCCCGTCGATCTTGGCGAAGCCGCACGTCACCGACATCGCCCAGTTCGCGTTCACCTCCATGTAGTCGCCGTCGTCGACGATCGCCTTGACCACCCTCTTCATGTCGTAGGGCTGGCTCGACGAGTCCGGCAGCAGCGTGCGCAGCTCGCCGCACGGGCGGTCCGACGGGTCGGTCGCGAGGGTGCGCGGCGGCTCCTCGAGGTTGTTGGCCGGCAGGAAGCTGAGCAGGTAGCGCACCTCGTCGAGGCAGCTCTTCTCGTCGGGGTACACGAACTGAGCGACCCCAGACCGTGTCGCGTGGGTCAGCGCGCCGCCGAGCTGCTCGAGCGTCACGTCCTCGCCGGTGACCGTCTTCACCACGTCGGGGCCCGTGATGAACATGTGCGAGCTGTCCTTCACCATGAACACGAAGTCGGTGAGCGCCGGCGAGTACACCGCGCCGCCCGCGCACGGCCCGAGGATGACCGAGACCTGCGGGACCACGCCCGAGGCNNTGGATGCGCGCGCCCGCGCCGTCGTTCAGCCCGATGATCGGCACGCCGAGCGACTCGGACAGGTCCATCACCTTGTGGATCTTCGCGGCGAAGGTCTCGCCGAGCGCGCCGCCGAAGACGGTGAAGTCCTGCGAGAACACGCACACCTTGCGCCCGTCGATCGTCCCGAAGCCCGTGATCACCCCGTCGGTGTAGGGGCGCGAGTCCTCGAGGCCCATCCCGTGGGCCTGGTGCCGAGCGAGCATGTCGAGCTCGACGAAGCTGTCCTCGTCGAGGAGGTACTCGAGGCGCTCGCG
>PLCI01000112.1:3252-8148 GCA_003135595.1 Acidimicrobiaceae bacterium
CTCGACGAGCTCGATGAGCGTGCCGAAGGAGGCCGACGGGTGCACGAATGCCACGGTCGTGCCCCGCGACCCGGGCCGCGGGACCTGGTCGATGACCCGCGCGCCGGATGCCTTGACCGCCTCGAGCGCTTGGGCGCAGTCAGCGACGCGGTAGGCGACGTGGTGCAGGCCCTCGCCTCGCGACTTGAGGAAGCGGGCGACCGGCGAGGTGTCCGTCGTGGGCGTGAGGAGCTGGACGAACGACTCGGCGACGGCGACGAGCGCCTCTTCGACGCCGTCGGAGCCGACGACCTCGCGGTGGACGACCTTGGCGCCGAGCACGTCGGCATACCAGGCGACCGCGGCTTCGAGGTCGTTGACCGCGATCGCTACGTGGTCGATCTCGGTGAGCAGCATCTCGCTCACCGAGCCGCCGCATGGTGGCGCCGGAAGATCGTGAGGCGGTCCTCGCCCACGCGCTCGCGCAGCTCGTGGTCGTCGATCCCGAGGCCCTCCTTGGGCGCGAGGCACAGCACCCCGAGCTTGCCCTCGGCACGGTTCTGGTGGACGAGCAGCGCTGCCTCGCCCACGTCCTCGAGCGAGTACACCGCGGCGAGCGGCGGGAGGATCTTGCCCTCGCAGACGAGCTGGTTGGCGTGCCACGCCTCGCGGTAGTTCGAGAAGTGGCTCCCCTTGATCGACTTCAGCTTCATCCAGAGGTGCCGGTTGTCGTACTCGATCATGTACCCCGTCGTGGCCGCGCACGTAATGACCGTGCCGCCGCGCTTGCAGACGAACACGCTCGCGCCCATCGTCTGGCGCCCGGGGTGCTCGAAGACGATGTCGGGGTCCTCGCCGACGAGCGCGCGGATGTCCTGGCCGAGGCGCCGCCACTCCTTTTCGTCCTGGGTGTGCTCGTCGGCCCAGAACCGGTAGGCGCGCTCGGTGCGGTCGAGCACGTGCTCGCAACCGAGCTCATGGAGCAAGGCGACGCGAGCGGCGCTCGAGACGACCCCGACCGGCGTGCCGCCGCCGTTGAGCACGTACTGCACCGCGAAGCTCCCGAGACCGCCCGTCGCGCCCCAGACGAGGACCCTGTCGCCCTGGGTCACCGGCGCGCCGTTCGAAGACACGAGCATGCGGTACGCGGTCGAGTTGCACAGCGCGTTGACCGCCGCCTCCTCCCAGGTGAGGTGGGCGGGCTTGGGCATCAGCTGGTTCGCCTTCACGACGGCGACGTCGGCGAGCCCCCCGAAGTTGGTCTCGAAGCCCCAGATCCGCTGGTTGACCGCCAGCATCGAGTCGTCGTGCGCGCTCGGGTCCTGGTCGTCCACGTAGTTGCAGTGCACCGTCACCTTGTCGCCGGGGCGCCACGAGCGGACGGCCGAGCCGACGCGCAGCACGACGCCGGCGGCGTCCGAGCCGACGACGTGGTAGTCGAGCCCGTGGCGAGCGCCCCAGACGGACTCGCGCGCGAGCCGGTCGAGGAACCCGAACGTCGACAGCGGCTCGAAGATCGACGTCCACACCGTGTTGAAGTTGATCGACGAGGCCATGACCGCCACGTAGGCCTCGTCGGGGGCCAGCTCGGGCAACGGGACCTCGCCGACGTGCAGCGAGGCCCTCGGGTCCTTGTCCGACGACGCCATGCCCTCGAACATCGCGGCGTCCTCGCGACGGACGTGCGCCGCGCGGTAGGACGCCGGCAGCTCGAGTGCCGCCAGCTCGTCGCCCGTGGCACCCTGTACGGCCGCCACGAGGATCTCGCTCATCGAGCGAGGCTACTTCGCAGTTCTCGCGCGCTCACTTGACGGCTAGGTTGAAGAGCCGCCGACGCGAGGGAGGTTTGCCGTGTCCACATCGGTCATCGTCACAGGTGCACGGACCCCGATCGGGAGGCTCTCGGGCGCGCTCGGCGGCTTCACTGCAATGCAGCTGGGCGGCTTCGCCATCCGCGCCGCGCTCGAGCGGGCCGGCGTCAGCCCCGACGAGGTCGACGCGGTGCTCATGGGCCAGGTGATCGGCGCCGGCCAGGGTCAGATCACCGCACGCCAGGCAGCGGTCCACGGCGGCGTGCCGATGTCCGTGCACGCGACGACCGTGAACAAGGTCTGCCTCTCGGGTCTCAACACGATCTACCTCGCGGACCTCCTCATCCGCGCCGGCGAGGCGGAGGTCGTCGTCGCGGGCGGCATGGAGTCGATGACGACGGCGCCGCACCTCCTCCAGGGCGCGCGCGCGGGCTACCGCATCGGGGACGCCACGCTCGTCGACTCGATGATGCTCGACGGCCTCACCTGCGCCTTCGACCACTGCGCGATGGGACTGTCGACCGAGCAGCACAACGCAGGCCGGATCTCGCGCGAGCGCCAGGACGCCTTCAGCGCCGCGAGCCACGAGAAGGCCGCCGCGGCGTCCAAGAACGGGCTGTTCGCCGAGGAGATCGTGCCCGTCGAGGTGCCCCAGCGAAAGGGCGACCCGATCGTCGTCGACACCGACGAGGGCATCCGCCCCGGCACGACCGTCGAGTCGCTCGCCGCGCTGCGGCCGGCGTTCACCACCGACGGGACCATCACGGCCGGCAACGCGTCACAGATCTCCGACGGCGGGGCCGCCGTCATCGTGATGTCGAAGGAGCGTGCCGCAGCAGCCGGCCTCGACGTGCTCGGCGAGCTCGTCGGCTACGGGCAGGTCGCGGGGCCCGACGCGTCGCTGCTGTCCCAGCCCGCGAACGCGATCAACGCCGCGGTCCGCAAGGCCGGCATCGGCGTGGGCGACCTCGACATCGTGGAGATCAACGAGGCGTTCGCCGCGGTCGGGCTCTGCTCGGCAGACGAGCTCGGCCTCGACGAGTCGCGCCTCAACGTGAACGGCGGCGCGATCGCGCTCGGGCACCCCGTCGGCATGTCGGGCACGCGTCTCGCCCTCACCGCGCTGCTCGAGCTGCGCCGTCGAGGCGGCGGGACCGCCGCGGTCGCGCTCTGCGGCGGCGGGGGCCAGGGCGACGCCGCGGTGCTGCGCACCGTCGCCTAGTTGCCTAGCCGACCACCGGGGCGTCGAAGAACTCGAGGGAACAGCCGCCCGCTGACGGCGTGTCGGTGTCGAAGGCGAGCACGGCCACGCCGCACATCGGGTAGCCGTCGCGCAGCGCCGTGTCGGCTGCGTCACGGGGGCCGACGAGGTCCTCGACGAGGTAGCTGACCGTCGGGCTGTGGCACACGACGAAGAGGTCGCCGTAGCCGGGGTCGGCCCCCACGAGCGCGTCGAGCACGTCGCGCGTGGTCACGTCCCGGGTGCCGTTGTAGAGGGCGGGCTCCACGATCGCCCGCGCGCACACGGGGCTGCCGGCGAGGGCGAACTCGAAGGTCTCGATCGTCCGGGCCGCGTCAGAGACCACCGTGGTGCCGCGGAGCCCCGCCAGCGGCTGGCCCGGCTCGGTCCAGCGCCGCAGCGCGGTGGCCTGCGCACGACCACGCGCGGACAGCTCGCGGCCATGGTCGCCGCGAGGCGAGCTCCGGCGCGCCTTGGCATGTCGGATGACGACGAGCCGGCGCACACGGCGAGTCTCCCAGAACCCCGGGGCACGGCGCCCAAGGACGTAGCGTGACACCTCCATGCGGCGCCTCTCGCACCCCGCCATCCTCCACGCNNTTCCCCGTCTCGAGCCTCGGTCACGCCGTCATCTTCCCCCAGCTGTTCGGCTGGTCGGACCTCGCGAACTCCCAGGCCCAGCCCGAGAGCTTCTACCTGGCGTTCATCGTCGGCCTGCACGTGGGCACGGCCGTCGGGCTCCTCGCCTTCTACTGGCGCGACTGGCTGAAGCTCGCCGGCGCGTTCTTCTCGACGCTGCGCTCGCGCCGGGCCGAGACGCCCGAGGAGCGCTTCATCTGGCTGCTCATCTTCGCGACGATCCCCGTCGGGATCGTCGGCCTCGTCTTCGAACACAAGCTGCGGGTGCTGTTCGCCAAGCCCCTCGCCGCCTCGATCTTCCTCACCGTGAACGGGGTGATCCTGATCGCCGGCGAGCGCATCCGGCGTCGCACGCTCGCCAACAAGGGCCGGCTGCGCGCTGCCAAGGGACGGCACGCGGCGGTCGCTGACCACGAGGCGGGAGGGTTCCGCACGCTCGAGACCCTCTCGTTCACGAGGGGGACCGTGATCGGCAGCGCCCAGATCCTCGCGCTGTTCGCGGGCATCAGCCGGTCCGGGGTCACGATGGTCGCCGGCATCACCGAGGGTCTCGACCACGAGGACGCGGCCAAGTTCAGCTTCATGCTCGCGACGCCGGTGATCTTCCTCGCCGGCCTCCTGAAGCTGTCGGACCTCACCGGCCCGCTGGGCGACGGGGTCCGCACCCAGACGATCGTCGCGGCGATCTGCGCGGGGATCGCGGCGTGGGTGTCGGTCAGGTTCCTCGTGCGCTACTTCCGGACGAAGACACTCTGGCCGTTCGGGGTCTACTGCCTGCTCGCGGGCACCGCCTGCACGATCTACTTCTCGAGCTAGCTCGCCTCGAGCGGGCGGCGCCCGTCGAGGGCGCGACCGAGCGTNNGCTCGCGCGAGAGGTACATCGCGGTCGTGTCGCCCTCGACGTTCGGGTTGGTGCAGACGATCACCTCGACGATGCCGCCGTCGGCGAGTCGCGACTTGAGCTCGGCGATGTGGAGCTGGTCGGGGCCGACGCCCTCGAGCGGGCTGAGCGCGCCGTGCAGCACGTGGTAGGTGCCCCGGAACGCGCCGGACCGCTCGACGGCCACGACGTCGCGCGGGTCCTCGACGACGCAGATGATCGTGGCGTCGCGCCTCGCGTCCGAGCAGGTGTCGCACCGGCCGCTCTTGTCCGCGACGTTGCAGCAGACGTCGCACAGCGAGGTCTGCTCGCGCATCTCGACGAGCGCGCCCGCGAGCCGGCGCGCG
>PLCI01000067.1 GCA_003135595.1 Acidimicrobiaceae bacterium
TCGAGCTCGGCGCGACGAGCGCCCGCGGCGCGGACGACGAGCCTCCCGAGCCGCTGGACGCCGCGATCCTCTTCGCACCGGTCGGCACGCTCGTGCCCGTGGCCCTGGCCGCGCTCGAGCGAGGGGGCACGCTCGCGATCGCGGGCATCCACCTGACCGACATCCCGACGTTGAGCTACGAGCGGCACCTCTTCCAGGAACGCTCGGTGTGCAGCGTGACTGCCAACACCCGCCTTGACGGGGAGCAGTTCCTCGAGATCGCCGCGCGTATCCGGATCACTGCCGTGACCTCGGCCTACTCGATGGACGAGGCGGATCGGGCACTGAGGGACCTCGCACACGACCGCATCACGGGCGCCGCGGTCCTGGTCAACAGCAGCGACGCCTGACGAGGGACCTTTGGCGCCGCAGGGGGGACCAACGGCCCTAGGTGCGTGAACGACGCCTTCCTATCGTGAGATCTGGGTGCGCACATCAGGCGCACCGGACGCTCAGGAGGCGACATGCAGGCACTCGTATTCCACGGCCCAGGAAAGAAAGCATGGGAGGAGGTCCCCCGCCCGACCATCCTCGAGACGACTGACGCGATCGTGCGGGTCGACGCCGTCACGATCTGCGGGACTGACCTGCACATCTTGAAGGGTGACGTGCCCGAGGTGACCGATGGCCGGATCCTCGGCCACGAGGCCGTCGGCACGATCGAAGAGGTCGGCAGCGGCGTCAAGAACGTCACGGTTGGTGACCGAGTCCTGGTGTCGTGCATCACGGCCTGTGGGGCGTGCCGGTTCTGCCGCGAGGGCCGCTTTGGACAATGCCTCGGCGGCGGCGGCTGGATCCTCGGACACACGATTGACGGCACCCAGGCCGAGTACGTGCGCGTGCCGTTCGCTGACACCTCGACCTACCTCGTTCCGTCGCACACGTCCGACGAGGAGATCCTGATGCTGGCCGACATCCTGCCGACGTCCTACGAGGTCGGCGTGCTCAATGGGGTCGTGCGTCCCGGTGACGTCGTCGCGATCGTCGGTGCCGGCCCGATCGGCCTCGCTGCGATCTTGACCGCGAAGCTGTTCAGCCCAAGCCACATCGTGGCCATCGACCTCGTGGATGCGAGGCTCCAGGCGGCCAAGAACTTCGGCGCCGACGTGGTCGTGAACAGCACCCACGAGAATCCGATCGACGTGGTTCGCCAGCTCACCGGCGGCCTCGGTGCCGACGTGTCCATCGAGGCAGTCGGCACGCCAGCCACCTTCGAGCTCGCTGCAGACCTTGCACGTCCCGGCGGCCACATCGCGAACATCGGCGTGCACGGCGCACCCGCGACGCTGCACCTCGAGCGGTTCTGGATCCTCGACCTCACGATCACCATGGGACTCGTCGACACGTACTCGACGCCGACCCTTCTGCGGCTGGTCTCGAGCGGACAGCTCGACGCTGCGCCGTTCATCACCCACCGCTTCACGCTCGACCAGTTCGAGGAGGCCTACGACGTCTTCTCGCGGGCGGCCGAGACCAACGCGCTCAAGGTGGTCCTCTCGCGCACGGCGTAGTCGTCGCTGGGGTCACATCCCCGTCGCTCGCGATCTGCGACGATCGCGAGTGACAGGGACGCCCTTGCCACAGCCGCGTACGACGCACGTCCGGAAGTGCTCAGCCCGCCGCCGACGCACGTGCACGCTGACCCGAGGAGGACTGATGGCAGTCGCAGCGATCGAGACGGTCGGCCTCACGAAGACCTACGCGGGCATCGACGCGATCGCCGAGCTCGGCATCGAGGTGCACCAAGGCGAGATCCTTGGCTTCCTGGGCCCGAATGGGGCGGGGAAGACCACGACCATCAGGCTGCTGCTAGGCCTCATCCGACCGACGAGCGGGACGTCGTCGATCTTCGGCTTCGACAGCCAGCGCCAGGCGGTCGACGCGCATCGGCGCCTCGCCTACGTGCCAGGGGAGTCGAGCTTGTGGCCGGGCCTGACCGGTGAAGAGACGCTGCACCTGCTGGGCCGACTGCATGGCACCCTCGACGCGGCATATCGGGACGAGCTGGTCGAGCGGTTCGCGTTCGAGCCAACGAGGAAGGTCCGGACCTACTCGAAGGGCAACCGCCAGAAGCTCGTGTTGATCGCGGCCCTCATGGTCCGACCCGACCTGCTGATCCTCGACGAGCCGACTTCCGGACTCGACCCGCTCATGGAGCAGGAGTTCCGCCGGTGCGTGCTCGAGGCCAAGGAGCGCGGCCAGTCAGTCTTTCTCTCGAGTCACATGCTCTCGGAGGTCGAGGCCCTCTGCGACCGGGTTGGGATACTGAACGCTGGTCGGCTGGTCGACATGGGCACCCTGTCAGAGATGCGCCACCTCTCATCCCTGACGATCCAGGCGACCTTCGAGGGCACGGTCCCCGACGTCACCAGGGTCCCGGGCGTGAGCTCGGTCGTCGTCGATGGCCACCTGCTCCAGTGCCAGGTCCACGGTCCCGTCGAGCCGCTGCTCAAGGTCCTCGCCAACGCGAGCGTCCATGAGCTGCTGAGTCGAGAGCCCTCGCTCGAGGAGCTCTTCCTGGCGCACTACGGCGCCCTGTCGACTCGACCGGCTGCCTCGACCGCCGCCATAGACGCGGACTGAGATGGCCGCCACATCGGCCCCGGCCGCCACCGCGCACATGGAGTGCCCACGGGAGCTCACCAGCACCAGGCGCGTGCTGCCGTTCGGCGTCGTGCTGGCGCGCACCTCTCGCCAGGCGCTTCGCTCGGGGGCGATGTGGGGTCTCATCTTCGGGATCTACACGGCACTCCAGGCGGTCGCATACACGTTGACCTACAAGACCAAGGCAGAGCGACTCGCACTTGCCAAGTCACTGAGCTCGAGCGGCGGGCTCAGTGCGCTGACCGGCCCGGCCCGCGACCTCCAGACCGTCGGTGGCTACACCGCATGGAAGTCGCTCGGCCTCCTCAGCGTCATTGGCGCCATCTGGGCGCTCCTCCTTGCCACCAAGCTCTTCCGCGGTGAAGAGGACGCGGGTCGCACCGAGGTCCTGCTCGCCGGGCCTACGACGCGGCGCGCCGCAACGGTCCAGACGCTCGTTGGCCTCCTGGTCGGGCTGGTCGCGCTGTTCGCCTGCACGTCGGTCCTCGTCGCGCTCATCGGCCGCGCTCGCGACGTGCACTGGGCGCCGTCCGCGTCGCTCTTCTACGCGCTGTGCGTCTCAAGCGGGGCAGTCCTCTTCATGGCGGTCGGTGCGTTCACCAGCCAGCTCGTCGCCAGTCGTCGCAAGGCAGCCGCGTACGCGGGTGCCGCGGTGGGGATCGCGTACGTGGTCAGGATGGTGAGTGACGCCTCGGCCGGGGCGACCTGGATGCACTGGATCACGCCCTTCGGCTGGATCGAAGAGCTGGGGGCGTTCACCTCGCCCTCGCCGACCGCCCTGCTGCCCCTCGCGGGCGCGACCTCGCTGCTGGTCGCCGCGACGATCTGGCTCTCGGGTGCGCGTGACCTGGGCGCAGGGGTGCTGCGGGAGCGCGCGGACGCACGGGCCCATACCGCGCTGCTCGGCGGACCGGTGGGCCTCGCGGCCCGACTGACTGGTCCCACCATCACCGTGTGGGTCGCGGGGATCAGCGCATTCGGGCTTCTCTTGGGAGGCGTCGCGAACGTGGCGGCCAAGTCCCTCGAGGCATCGCCGAGCGTGCGGGCTGCCCTCGCTCGACTGGGCGGCCACGCAGGCTTGGTCAAGAGCTACCTCGGCGTGTCGTTCCTCACCGTCACGCTCCTCGTCATGCTGCTCGCGGCGAGCCAGGTCACCGCAGCACGCCGCGAGGAGGCGACGGGACGCGTGGAGCACCTCTTGGTCCAGCCGGTTGCGCGAGCACGCTGGATGCTGTCAAGGCTGGCCCTCGGCGCGGTCGCCGTGGTGCTCGCCGGGACCCTCGCCGGGGTCTTTGCCTGGCTGGGCTCGGTGAGCCAGCACGCACACGTGGGGTTCTTCGACCTGCTCGAAGCCGGCATCAACGCCGTGCCGGCTGGCCTCTTCCTCCTCGGCATCGGCGCGCTCGCGTGGTCGCTCACACCCCGGCACGCGACAGCCTGCGTCTACGCGGCGCTCGTCTGGTCCTTCCTGGTCGAGGTCCTCGCGGGCATCGGGCACCAGAGCCACTGGCTCTTGGACACGTCGATCTTCCACCACATCGCGCCGGCACCCGCAGTGTCGCCGCAGTGGGTCGGCGCGCTGGCACTGGTGGGCCTCGGCGCGCTCGCAACGGCGCTCGGCGTCGCGCGCTTCTCCCGACGGGACCTCGCCGGCAGCTAGTTGACCAGCACGTCGGAGAGACGGTCGCGGGAACCTCAGTCGAGACGCACGTCGTCCGCGCCGACGATCGGCAAGAGGCAGTCGATCTCGCCGTGCGCCCGATAGAACTCGATGCCGGGTCGGCTGGGATCCACCGTCGCGAGCGAACCCAGCGCCTGGAAGGTGGGGGCGATGCGCTCGTAGATCGCGGGAGCCTCTCCCCTCAGCCGCCCCCGCAGATAGCTGCCCCCAGGCAGCACGCCAACCTCGAGTCCGAGCGCCTCGGCGTCGTCGCCGTCCTGTGCCTGCACGCACACGCGATACTCGTGGGCGTCCACGTAGAACGCGCCGAAGAACCTCCGACCGCGAAGCCCCACGAGCCCCTCGAGCGTCGCCCAGAGTGGCGCGAACTTCTCGACCTCGTCCTCTGCCCGCAGGAACAGGACGGGCGTCTGGTCCCGATGGACCACAGACGTGGCGAGCGGTGCCGTCATGGCCCCCGATCCTCAACGCCACCTGTGACGTGCCGGTGGCACGATCCTTGGTGTAAGCGTGTAATCTTGTAACTATGACAACTCAGACAGCGACGATCACCCAGTTCCTCAGCGAGAGCCTGCCCAAGGAGTGGTTCGGCGGCCAGCAGTCCGTCGAGTGGGACGACGCCGAGATCCTCTGCGTCGGGCAGCTCCCGAGCGGCACGTCGATCGAGACGTTCCGGGACACCACGCGTGAGAAGCGCATGGAGATCGCCGATGCGACCGCGTCCCGATTCGGCCGGACGCTGTCGTGGGGCGTCACCCGCGACGGCGTCACCACGCTGTTCACGACCCTCAGCATCCCGACGATGACGAGGCTCCGCCTTCGTGAGCGATCGGTGCTCGACACGCTCATCGAAGCGGGCGTCGCCCGCAACACGAGCGACGCACTGGCTTGGTGCGTGAAGCTCGTGGCTCGGCACCAGGCGGAGTGGCTCGCGGAGCTGCGCGAGGCGCTCGTCGGCGTCGAGCGTGTTCGCGCGGAAGGGCCATCGGCGATATGAGCGACGTGCTCCAAGCGACGAGGCCGCTCGACGAGCTCGCGCTGGACGCCTACTCAGCCATCGTCGTCGGCGTGGCGGAGCGGGTGGTGCCTTCGGTGGTCGCCCTGCAGGTGTCCGCACGGGGGCGGCCTGGCGCAGGGAGCGCCATCGTGCTCGCGTCGGACGGCATCTTGTTGACGTCGGCGCACGTCGTCGCAGCGGCCGACGAGGGCACGGCGATCTTCGCGGACGGCCACGAAGAGCGGTTCCAGCTCCTTGGCCGAGACCCACTGTCGGACCTCGCCGTCCTGCGCGTGGGGGCGTCCGGACTGCCCCAGGTCGAGCTCGGCAACGCCGACACCCTGCGCGTCGGGCAGCTCGTCGTCGCGGTCGGCAATCCGAATGGCTTCGCGGGCACCGTCACCGCAGGCGTCGTGAGCGCGGTCGGTCGGTCGCTGCCGTCGGGGGGACGGTTCGTGGAGAACGTGATCCAGACCGACGCGGCGCTCAACCCGGGCAACTCCGGGGGCGCTCTCGTGGACGCGCGCGGAGGGCTCGTCGGGGTGAACACGGCACTCGCGGGCATCGGCCTGGGCCTCGCGGTCCCGGTCAACACGACGACGTTGGATCTCGTCGCCACGCTGATTCGCGATGGCAGGGTGCGGCGCGCGTATCTGGGCGTCATCGGCGGTGGGCGCCCGTTGGCGCCCCGGCGTGCGACGGCGCTGGGACAAGCTCGCGGCGTCGGCGTCATCGAGGTCGCTGCGGGCAGCCCAGCCGAGCTGGCTGGGTTGCAGCCAACCGACACGATCCTCGCGGTCGACGGCACGCCAACAGCGGACGCGGGCGACCTGCAGCGCATCATGAACGCCGACGCCATCGGCAAGACGCTGCGCCTTCGGGTCCTTCGCGGCGACGACGTCGTCGATCTCGATGCCTCGCCCACCGAGCTGAGCCACTAGAGGCGTCCGCCCGCTTTCCGCCCTGTTCGACGAGCCTCCGGCGCGGTGGCACACCGACAGGCGTGCGCCAGCGGTCCGGGGCAGATCGCGTCGGCACGCCGGAATCTTTACGTTCGGCTCACCTGCCTCTAACAGATCGGTCCGTAACCTCGGTCATGGTGAGCCGCGGCCGTGTCCATGCCAATCAGCATCAGGGCTCCCCTTCGCGGACGCGACGCGAGTCTCTCGGTGAGAAGCCGCGGTCGACGGCGGACCCGGAGGCAAACGGAAGGCTCACGGCCACCACGGGCGTGCTGCTCGTCGTGCTGCTCGCTGCCGAGGGCGTGACGATCCTTAGGATCCGCCCGCTCCTCGTGCCCCACGTGTTCGTGGGACTCGTCCTCGTGCCGCCGGTGCTCCTCAAGGTCGCCACGACGACGTGGCGGGCAGCCCGCTACTACCTCGGGGATCCCGCGTACCGCAGCAAGGGGCCACCGCCGATGGTGCTGCGGCTGCTCGGTCCGCTTGCCGTCGTGTTGACAGTGACGGTTCTCGCTTCGGGGATCGCACTCCTGTTCACGCCGTCATCCGAGCGAGGCCTGATGCTCACGGTCCACAAGGCGAGCTTCGTGCTGTGGTTCGGGGTGTTGACGGTGCACGTGCTCGGCCACCTGTTCGACACCGCCTCGCTCGCGCCAAGGGACTACGTGCGCCGGACGCGTCAGCAAGTCCGAGGCGCCACGTCGAGGCAGTGGGCACTGGCTGCGTCGGTTGCAGTGGGCCTGGTGTTGGCGGCGGCGCTGACGCCGCACACCGGGTCGTGGCTCCATCTGAATCCGTCCCGATGAGGTCGTCGGCAGATCGGCCGACCGGAGCGTCAGGGCTGCATGCGGGCTCGCGGGACTGACGTGTCCGCTCGCTCGTCGATCCCTCCGTCGCGGCCCCGGGCGCGCACCGGCCAGGCGCTGGTCGTGCTTGCCGCCTGCGGTGCGCTGGCGTGGTACGCGGTCAGCTCGCCGCGCACGTCGCGCACGACGCCGCCGTCGTCGAGCGTCACGTCGACGACGCAGCTGCCAGCCGCGCAGCCCGGGTGGACGGTCGTCACCCGCAACGACGGCGTGATCGTCGTGGACCGACGCCAGTTCACGCTCGCCGACGGGAACGTCGTCACCGTCTTTCGCTTTCGCGCCGGCGAGGTCCGGTTCGTCCTGCACGCGGGCTCGTCAGACCCGCCCGGTGTCGCTGCTTCGGTCGGGCTCGCCGGCGGCCCGCGCATCTCGCCAACCGAAGCGCCGTTCATCGTCGCCGCGTTCAACGGCGGGTTCAAGAGGGCAGCCCGGAGCGGTGGCTTCGAGCTCAACGGGCGGGTCT
This sequence comes from Acidimicrobiaceae bacterium, assembly GCA_003135595.1. Lineage (GTDB taxonomy): Bacteria > Actinomycetota > Acidimicrobiia > Acidimicrobiales > RAAP-2 > Palsa-459. The sequence goes on from PLCI01000067.1 coordinate 7,613, forward strand.
TCCTCCCGATCCGCGGCGGTCGCGCGAGCCTCGTGATCGACGCCAACGGCAGCGCCCGCGTCGGCGTCTGGGGCGCGGGCCTTCCACTCCCTGGTGAGCACGTCGAGAGCGTTCGCCAGAACCTCGGACCGCTCGTGGTTGCCGGACGGCTCAGCCCGCAGATCAATGACCTCGCGGCGTGGGGATCCACGCTCGGGAACGTGCCGGCGGTCGCGCGAAGCGCGCTCGGCCAGGACGCGCCCGGGAACCTCATGTTCGCCGCGAGCATGCACGCGCTCCCAGCAGACCTGGGCATCGCCCTGCTCCACGCCAGCGCGGTGAGGGCGATGCAGCTGGACATCAACCCCGAGTGGGTCCAGCTCGGCTCGACACCGCATCCAGGTGGTGCACTCGTGGCCGGGATCCCCAATCAGAACAGGCCCGGCGACCAGTACCAGGTGGGGTGGACGCGCGACTTCGTGGCGGTCCTCGCCGCGGGTTGATCGACCGCTGGTCTAGATCGTCGCGAATGTCGCGATGTCACGAGCGGTCTCGTGGCTGATCTCCGGGCACAGGAGCGTCGCGATATCCGCGCCATGGAACGTCCCGAGCAGCATGCGACCCCGCGCCGCGACACCTGACTGAAGAAGGAGCCGGTAAAACGCGATGCCCTCGTCACGCAGGGGGTCACACTCGTTCACGCTGATCACCGTCGGCGGGAAGCCGATCACGTCCCCGGTGGTCGCGAAGTCCGGCCACGCGAGCGGGTTCTTCTCCTCGTAGGCCTCGATGCCGTAGCCGACCTTGCCGCGGTTGTTGTGGGTCTCGATCAGGATGCCGTTGTTCTGCGTGGTCGACTCGTACCGCTCGTCGGGGTAGGCGCCCGCGAGGTACGGGCACAGCGCGTACAGCCCCTTGATGATGCCGAGCTCGTTGCTGCGCTTGAGCGACAGGGCCGTGGCGAGCGTCAGGTTGCCGCCGCCGCTCTCGCCGGCGACGACGATGCGCCGCGGATCGAGGTGGTAGGTCGCGGCGTTCGCCGAGATCCATCGCAGGCCCGAGAGGCAGTCGTTGAGACCCGCGGGGAACGGCGCGACCTCGTCGAGGCTGTTGGCGTACACGGCGTTGCGGAACTCGACCATCACCACGCCGACACCCTTGGCGGCGATGACCCGCCCCCATGCGCGATAGATGGCGTCGTCGATGGAGCCGCTGACCATCCCGCCGCCGTGGATGTAGTAGACGCACGGCAGCACCTCGTCGCCGTCAGGTCGGATCAGCCGCAGACTGATGGCGTTGCCGTCTGGCGCCGAGGTGACCTCGATGTCCTGGAACGAGAGCCCCAACGACGGGGCGACGTCCTCGCTGTCGAGCATCGCCATGGCCGCGTTCGCCGCCTCGATCCGCTCGATCGTCGCCGGGGCAGTCGCCTCGGCCAGCAGCTCTCCGCGACTGGCCACGTCGCCCAGCGCTGGCGTGTCGAACATCGCGAGCACCGCCTTCAGCCGCGGATCGAGGCGACCGTCGTTCTGCACGTCGTAGGACATGGCCCTCCTTAGATGTCGCGCAACCCTACCGACGCCGGCGCGAGCACGTCGGTGGCCCGCTATCGCGGAGGTCGCAGACCGTCTTCGATCATGACGAGCAAGCGCCCGCTCTGCTCAGCGGTGAGCGTCGCGCTCATGCACATCGAGCCCAGCAGCTGCATGAGATCGGGCGCGTCCAGGTCCGAGCGGACCTCGCCTGCTTGCCGGGCGCGGTCAAAGACGACCCTGATGGCGCCCTCGATGCGCTCGCGAGACGCGACCTTCAGCTGTGGGTTCTTCTCGAACGCCTCGTGCAGCTCACTGAGGAACGTCCGCTTCCTGCCCGCGTAGCGCACGAACGCCTCGAGCCAGGCCACGAGCGCGGGCCACGGCTCGAGCTCGGCCGCGAGCGTGTCGGCCGCGACGACGAGCTCGTCGACGTCCTCGCGGTAGACGGCCTCGACCATGTCGATGCGCCTCGGGAAGTGCCGGTACAGGGTGCCGATGCCGACGCCCGCCTCCTTGGCGATCGCCTCCATCGAGGCACCACCGCCCTGCTTGGCGAAGACGACGCGCGCGGCCGCGAGCAGGCGCTCGTAGTTGCGCTTCGCGTCGGCGCGAAGGGGACGGCCGGACTGGGCGACGTTGGCGTCTGCGGCGACCTCGGTGGTCGATGTCGTCGCGCTCAGCTGCTGTGTCATCTGCCTGTGCTCCGGGCCCACGGCCGACTTGCTAAGTGGAGGATGCCTCCGTATACTATCCGGAGACAGCTTCCGCTTTCAGTCACCATATCACCAGAAAGGCCCAACCCCGATGGCCACCCTCTCGTTTGCCCAATCCGCGAACCCCGCTCTGGGCGCCCCCAAGCGCCCCGACTCCTCGATCCGCCGCCGGCTCGCCACACCGTCGGTGTTCCTCTTTGTGATCCTCACCGCCCAGCTCATGGTGGTGCTCGACGCGACCGTCGTCAACGTCGCGCTCCCTCACATCCAGCAAGGCCTCGGCTTCTCCGGCAGCGAGCTGTCCTGGGTCCTCAACGCCTACCTCCTCAGCTTTGGCGGCCTCCTGCTCCTCGGCGCGAGGGCAGGGGACCTGCTCGGGCGCCGGCGCACGTTCCTCGCGGGGATCGCGATCTTCTCGCTCAGCTCGCTGCTCGGCGGCTTCGCCGTCACGGGCTGGATGCTGCTGGGCTCGCGCGCGCTCCAGGGCGTCGGCGCCGCGCTCGCCGCCCCGTCCTCGCTCGCGCTGCTCACGACGGTCTTCTCGGAGGGCCGAGAGCGCGTCCGGGCGATCGGGCTCTTCACGACCGTGTCCGCGGCCGGTGGGGCGATCGGCCTCGTCATTGGCGGTGTGCTCACCGAGCTCGCCTCGTGGCGATGGGTGATGTTCGTGAACGTGCCCATCGGCGTCGCCGTCTGGCTCGTCGGTCGGGTCGCCTTGGCAGAGACCGACGGCCGCCACGGCCACTTCGACCTGGCCGGCGCGCTCACGTCCACGACCGGCATGGCCGGCATCGTCCTCGGGCTGGTCGAGGCGGCGAGCAGCGGGTGGTCGAGTCTCGCGACGATCGGCTCGCTCGTGGCCGGCGTGCTGCTGCTGGCTGCGTTCATCCGCATCGAGTCACGCGCCGAGGAGCCGATCCTGCCCCTGCGGCTGCTCGCCAACGTGACGCGATCGACCGCGAACGCCTCGAGGGGCCTCGTCTACGCCGGCATGTACGGCACGTTCTTCTTCCTGGGCCAGTTCCTCCAGGACGTCGAGCACTACTCGCCGCTGCGCACGGGCCTCGCATTCCTGCCGATCCCCGCGTCGGTCTTCTTGTCATCGCAGCTCGTGAGCAAGGTCCTCGCCAACCGAGTGCAGCCAAAGGCCCTCATGGTCTCCGGGATCGGCCTCTCGACCGTCGCCCTGCTCGCGATGACCCGGATCCAAGCCACGACGTCCTATCCCCAGCTGCTCGTGACCCTCGTGGCCCTGGGGCTCGGCTCGGGCACGTCGCTCGTGTCGCTCACGTCGGCGTCGCTCGCGGGCGTCGAACCTGCCGACGCGGGCGCGGCGTCCGGGCTCGTCAACGTCCTCCAGCAGGTTGGCGCCGCGCTCGGCCTCGCCGTGCTCGTCACCGTCCTCAGCGCCGCGTCGGGGCGCGCGCAGCTCAGCGCGTCGACCACCGCGCACGCGACGCTCGCGCGCAGCCTCGACGTGACCTTCGGCGCAGGCGCGCTCTTCGGGGTCCTCGCGCTCGTGCTCGTCGCCGTGTTCGTCCAGCTCCCGCAGCCCGCGTCGGCCACCGATCGCACCGAACTGGTGCTCGCGGATGCCGAGCTCGTCGACGGCGAGGGCTTCGAGTGGCTCGAGCCCGAGCTCGTCGCCTGAGGAGCAGGCACGGCAGCACACCTCGGCGCCGCGCGACCCACGTCACCGGTGGTTCACGTCGCCGCGCGTGCGCGACGGGGCATCGCGACGTTCCGATCGCCAACTTCCCCGATAGGTTTTTCACCATGCCGACGCAATTCGCCCGACGGGCCACGTACCTCGTCCTTGGCGCGCTCCTCATCGGGGGGCTGCAGCTCGGAGCGGGCACCGTCGGCGCACAGGGCCGCGGTGTCGCGCCGCACGCGCTGTCGCCCGGCGACCACCCGGAGAAGCTCATGGTCGGCAACGTGGCCCGGACCTTCGTGCTGCACGTCCCGACGAACAACACGGCAGTCCATCGTCCGCTGCTGCTCATCTACCACGGCGCGGGCGGCTCCTCGCAGAGCACCGAGAACCAGACCGACTTCAGCCAGGTCGCGGACACCACGGGCGAGGTCGTGGCGTACCTCCAGGGCGTCAACAACCACTGGAACGAGCAGGTCGCGGGCGCGCCCTCGACGGCGGACGACGTCGGCTACACGAAAGCCGCGATCACGATGATCGAGCGCCTCCTCCCCTTCGACCACAAGCGCATCGTGGCGGTCGGCTTCTCCAACGGCGCGCTCATGGTAGAGGACCTCGGCTGCAAGCTCGCCGGCACGCTCGCGCTCATCGTCCCGGTGGAGGGCGAGCTCGCGGCGGCCACCTCGCCCACGTGCAAGCCCTCGCGCCCGATCAGGGTGTACGAGATCCACGGCACTGCCGACACGGTGATCTCCTACTACGGCGGCAAGATCGCCGGCCACCCCGTCGTCGTGCTCTCCGCGCCCAAGTCCGTCGCGCGCTGGGCGCATCTCGGCCACTGCGCGGTCACGCCGAAAACCAGCTCGGTATCCTCGTCGGTCAAGCTCACGACCTACTCGCGCTGCCGCAACAAGGTCGGCGTGGTGCTGCGCACCCTCATCGGGGGCGTGCACCAGTGGACCAACGGCATCGGCGAGATCGTCGCCGGCGTCCTGCCGCCGCCCTGAGGACGTCCGCCGGGCCGCACCGCGCGCCAAGAGTGCACGCCATGAACGTGCGAACGGTCGGCATCCACCAGCGCCTTGTCATGATCCCCTGACTCGTCGGTCCCACGCAACGAGGAGCGACAGAGGCGATCCGGTACCGTTTCACGGTGCGCCAGTCCCCCCACGGCGTGCGACGACCCTCGGTGACGACGGTGCAGCCCGCACGAGGAGGCCGCCGCAGTCGTCGATCTGACACGGGGCTCGCGACGCCAAGGATGGCGTCCTAGTCCATGCGCGCGCGAACACGCGTTGCGGGGCGGCCCTCGTGACAGGCAGCGAGCCGGCTGATCCATCTCCGTCCGGCGACGAGGCGACGCCGTCCGACGAGCACCCGCCGCTCGTTCGCAAGAAGGGTTACCGCTGGGACATCCAGGGCATGCGAGCCGTGGCCGTCGTCCTCGTCATGCTCTGGCACGCCAAGGTGCCGGGCATCGAGGGCGGCTTCATCGGCGTCGACGTCTTCTTCGTCATCTCGGGCTTCCTCATCACCGGGCTGCTGCTGGAGGACGGCAAGAAGCACCACCGGATCGGCTTCCTGCACTTCTACGCCCGACGAGCGAGGAGGATCCTGCCGGCCGCGACACTCGTGATCGTCGCCACGTCGATCTCGTCGCTCCTCATCCTCAACGCCTACCAGGCGAAGGCCGAGCTCATCGACGGCATGTGGGCGGGCTTCTTCGCGGTCAACGTCCGCTTCGCGAGGGTGGGCACCAACTACTTCACCAAGGCGACAGCGGTCACCTCGCCGCTCCAGCACTACTGGTCGCTGTCCGTCGAAGAGCAGTTCTACGTGGTGTGGCCGGCGCTGATGGCGCTCTCGGGATTCGGGTTCCTCGCCCTTCGTCGTCGTCGACGCGCGCGCGCAGCGCACGCCGACCTGCGAACACCGTCGACGGCCATGATCACCGCGACCCTGCTGGTGCTGGGCGGGCTGTCGCTGTACTTCTCGATCCGCCAGACCGCGACCGATCCGCACGCGGCGTACTTCTCGACCTTCGATCGGGCCTGGGAGCTGATCGTCGGCGCGCTGCTCGCCGTGCAGCTGCCACGGGTGGCACAGCTGTCCCGGCACTTCCGCGCGGCTCTCACCTGGCTCGGGCTCGCCGGCATCTTCGTCGCGGCGACGACGTTCACGGCCACCACGCCCGTGCCGGGCTCAGCCACCCTCCTGCCGGTGCTGTCGTCCGCGGCCGTCATCGCCGGGGGCATCGGGGCGCCGCGCGCGAGCGCGGCATGGCTCCTGTCGCTGGGGCCAATGCGGTTCCTCGGCGCGATCTCGTACTCGCTGTACCTCTGGCACTGGCCCATCCTGATCCTCGCGGCGGCCTACTTCCCCTTCCCGCTCAACCTCACGCAGCGACTGGTGCTCCTCGGCGCCGCGACAGTGGTCGCCTTCTTCTCCTACGCGTTCATCGAGCTCCCCTTCCAGCGCGCGAAGCGCCTCACGCGCCGGAACTACGCGGGCCTGGTGCTCTGGCCGGTCGCGGTGAGCATGATCGTGATCGTCGCGATCGTGAGCGAGTCGCAGTTCGCCTACGTCAGCGCAGCCGGGCCCACGGTCCCCGGGCTGAGCGCGTCCACCGCGGTCATCGACGCCGTGGCGGCCGCGAAGGCCCAGGACCCCATCCCGACGGCGACCGACCCGAGCATCCTCAACGCCGTCACGGACTACACGTTCATCGGCCGGTGCAGCGCCTATCGCACGACACGCAGCGCGATCTGCGAGATGGGCGACCCCAAGGGGACCAAGACGATCATCCTGTTCGGCAACTCGCACTCGAGCATGTGGATCCCGACGATCGCCATCCTCGCCAAGCAGGCCAAGTGGAAGTTCTTCCCGATCGTGAAGGAGGCGTGCGGCTACGACGACTACGTCGCGCTGAGGCACATCGGCCTGCGCAACCCGTGCGCGCGCTGGTACCGGTGGTCCCTGACGGTCATCAGGCGCATCCACCCCGACATGGTCGTGGTCGGCGCCTACGGGTACCGCGAGTGGGCCAAGGGCATGTCGATGATCCTCCCGCATCTCAAGCCCCTGACGAAGCGGCTCGTCCTCATCGCCGACGTGCCAGGCGTCCAGGCGATCCCGGGGTACTGCCTGTCCGAGAGCGGTGCGAACCTCGGCTCGTGCCTCTGGCCCGAGTCGATGGAGCGCATCACCGACCTCTCGATCGCACGGCGGCTCGCGAGCGTCACGCGCATCGGCTTCGTCGACCCCGAGTCCTGGTTGTGCTACCGCCGACTCTGTCCGAGCGTGATCAACGGACTGATCCCCTACTACGACACGAGCCACCTGACCGTTGCCTACGCGCGCTACCTGGCGCCCGACCTCGGGGTCAGCCTCGACCTCACACGGCACCGGCGGTAGCGGGAGGCTCGACTCGTCGCTCAGTACCAGCCCCACTTGCCGTACTGGCGCACTGACCCGAGGCAGGGATCGCCGTTCCAGGGGAGGAACTGCTCGGCCTTCCAGGCGCGGTACGCGACGATGTCCTGCTGGAGCGCCGTCGCGTCGCTCGGCACCTCGGCGAAGCGGCCGCGGAACTCGTTCCAGGTCGCCCGGTTCGTGAACTGGTACATGCCGGCGCCATTGGGCTGGTCCGCCGTGTCGCCGCCCTCGCGCCAGCGGACGCACGCGAACATCCGCCACGCCTGCTTTGGCAGCAGGTGCATGGGATCGCACGAGCCCGGCACGTAGGGCGCCTCGAATGTGGCGAGCGGGGCCGGCAGGGACGCGACACTTCGCCCGTTCTGGCGGCACGCGCGCACGCGCCGGTGCGATGGCTGCGGCGACGGCCGGCGTGGTGCGTGCGACCTGGCGGTCGACTCGTGGGCGCGGCCGCCCGCGGCGGCGCCCACGCCAGGCACCACGAGCAGCAGGCTGCTGACGAGGCAGACGATCGAGAGCACGACGGCGAGGGAGGTCTGGGGGTGGTCGGGACGGCGGGTCACTTGGAGCTCCTTGCGTTGCGCGACGCGGCGCTTCTTGGGGTGGTTGAGCGAGGACAAGGTGGAGTGCGCCCAAAGGTCGCGCGTGCAGCGGACCAGTTGCTGCGCAAGGCGACGACGTGCCAGCGATCGCGTCAGCGTGGGCTACCTGTAAGTCGAGAGGACCCTAGAGGTGACCGAGCGGTAACCGGGATCGGCCCGGGCGCCCTGGAGCCGGAGACTCAAGCGGTTTTCAGCCCTGATCTGGGGGCTCACCACTGGTTCCAGACGCCAAAAAAAACCTACTAAGCCCCCTGCATTCCTGCGCATTCGAGCCAGATGACCGCGAGCTGGCGCAGCCCCTGCTCGACGGCCGACGAGGTCGACCCCCGGGACTCAGGTCGTGGCGAGCTGGCCGTCTTCGAGCCGGAACTGGACGTCGGCCCTCTGGGCGACGGACTGGTCGTGGGTGACCACGATCACGGTCGTGCTTGCGGTGTGGCTGAGCTCGCCGAGGAGGTCCACGATCACCCGGCCGGTCTTGGAGTCGAGGTTGCCCGTGGGCTCATCGGCCAGGATCAGCTTGGGCTGGTTGGCGAGCGCCCTCGCGATCGCGACGCGCTGCTGCTCGCCGCCTGAGAGCTTGGCTGGCCGACGCTGCTGCTTGGAGCCCGCGAGGCCAACCTGCTCGAGGAGGCCGAGGGCCCTCGATCGCTGCTCGGACCGTGCCACCCCCGCGAACTCCATCGGGAGCATGACGTTCTCGGTGGCGTCCAGGTTGGGGATCAGGCTGAAGTTCTGGAAGACGAAGCCGATCATGTCGCGGCGGAACTTGATGAGCTGGCGATCCGAGCCACTGCTGATGACGAGATCGTCGACCCGGACCTCGCCCGAGCTCGGCCGGTCGAGCCCGCCGAGGAGCGACAGCAGCGTGGACTTCCCGCTGCCGCTCGTCCCGACGATCGACGCGAACTGCCCGGTCTCGACGGCGAGCGACAGGTTGTCGACCGCCGTCACCTTCGAGTCGCCTGACTTGTACGTCTTGGTCAGATTGGTCACCGTGATCATCACTCGCTCCTCATCACTTCTGCTGGGCGGACCTTCGCGATCAGGTACGAGGGCACGGCGCTGCCGATGAGCGCGATCCCGACTGCGGCGAGGATCCCGTAGAGCAGGATGCTGGGGCCCACGGCGGCATGGAGGTCCGCGATCGCCTGCCCCGGTCGGAACCCCGCGCCCGCGAGACGCCCGCCAGGCCCTCCGCCCGGACCGCTCGAGGTGCTGCTGTTGCGCTCGAGGACGCCGAGGATCGGGTTCGCGAGCAGCGCCCCCAGGATGATGCCGAACACGCCGCCCAGCACGGTGAGGGTCATCGCCTCGGTGATGAAGGTGCTCACGATGCCGTGATTGGAGGAGCCGAACGCCTTGAGGACCCCGATCTCGCGGCGCCGCTCGCGGACGATCATGAGCATGGAGAGCAGCAGGATGATCGAGCCGGCGATGAGCGCGCCGACGAGGCTGTACAGCGAGATCGACTTGATGGAGCTGTAGGAGTCGACGAGCGACTGGGTCCCCGGCGTGCCGACCGTCACGGTCGCGACGCTGGCGCCGAGCCGCGCCTGCAGCGCCGCCGCTGTCGAGCTGACGTTGGCGATCGAGTCCACGGTGACGGTGGCCGAGGTCGGGCCCGAGACGCCCGAGAGCGCCTCCATGGTGCGGATCGGGATGATCATGCCCGCGTTCGTAAACGTGCTGTTCGTCGTGTAGATGCCCGCGACCGTGAAGGTCTTCTTGTAGGCCGTGAACGTGCTGCCGACCGTGAGGCCGTTCTTCGTCGCAAGCGACGAGCCCACCTCAGCGACGTAGGACGCCGAGCTCCCCGAGATCGCCGAGCCCGAGTCGAGCTTGAAGGACGACGCGTTGAGCACGGTGGCGTTCGTCGTCCGGTTGGTGCCCGTCGCTTGGACGGGCGGCGTGAAGTTCGACGACGGGCCGCCGCCGAACGTGCGGCCGAGGGAGCCTGCCGCGACCGGCGAGGTCAGGTTGGTGGTCGCGTTCGGGTTCGTCTGCCCGCCGAAGAACCCCCCCGGGGTCGAGGTGCTCGACGAGTTCGTGAGCCGCCCGGTGATGGACTGGGCCACGGACACGACGTGGGTCGTGTCGGTGATCGTCGTGAGGTCCGACGCACTCAGGGGATTTCCGCCGCCGAACCCGAGCCCGCCGAAACCGGCTGGGGTCACCGAGATGGTGTTGCCCGACGAGGCCGAGACCGACGTGATCCGCTGGGCGACCGCCTGGTGAGCGAGGATCATCACGAGCGCAAGCCCGAAGCTGATCCCCAGAATCAGCACGATCGACACCGTGCGGATGGCGTTGCGGAACGCGTTCTTCGTCCCGCGTCTGACTGAGCCCATCTGGGTCGTCCTCCTCGTCGGCGTGCACTCGGCAACGTACGAGCGCCACATAAGGACGGACTGAGAGCGAGCTGTGCGCGCGTTAGGAAACCGGCAGCGGCGCCGGTCTCGTGTGCTGCCCGGGGGCCGCCCGCCTACGGGTCAATCCGTGCGAGGGAACGTCGGGCGGTGGGCAGCGTGGCCGGCAGCACCTCCCCGTTCGCCTCGAGCCTCGTGCGCCGGACGAGCGCGAACGCCGCGACGCCAGCCAAGACCATGACGACGGCACTAAACGTGAACGCGGTGGTGTAGCCGTGCACGGCGGCCGCTGCCAGGGCGCTGCGTGCCCCTCCTTGGCTCACGAGGTAGCTGGCTGTCGCGGTGGACGCGATCGTGTTGATGAGGGCGGCGCCCATGGCGCTGCCGGTCTGCTGGGTGGTGTTGACGAGGGCGCTGGCCACGCCCGCATCCTCGGGGCTCACACCGGTGAGTGCCGTGCTGTTCATCGGCACGAAGGTCATGCCCATGCCCACGCTCACGACGAGCTCTGCCGGCAGTGCGATCGACACGAAGCTGGAGTGCAGGGTGAGCAGCGTGAAGAGCCAGAGGCCGACAGCGGCCATCGCGATCCCCACCGTCATGATCCGGCGGGGCCCGAGCCTCGGCATCAGCCGCCCAGAGGCGGCGGCGCCGACGACGATGCCCAGCGAGAACGGGATGAAGGCGAGACCGGTCCGCATCGCCGAGTAGTGCAAGGTTCCCTGGAAGTAAAAGGTGAGCGAGAGGAACGTGCCGAGAAGTGCCACCCCGACGAGGAGCGACGTGAGGAACGAGCCGCCCCGGTCTCGATCGAGGATCACGCGCAACGGCAGCAGGGGGTGGGCGGTCCGCAGCTCGATGAGGACGAAGCTCGCGAGGAGCAGCGCGGCGGCGCCGAAGAGCTCGAGCGTCGTCGCTGACCCCCACCCGTCGGTGCCCGCCGTCGTGAAGCCGTAGACGAGTGCGAGGAGGCCGAGCGTGACCGCGACCGCGCCCGGGATGTCGTAGCCGTGTCGCGCCGAGCTCTTGGACTCCGTCACGTACCGCACCGCGCCGAGCGCCGCGGCGATCGCGATGGGGACGTTGACGAGCAGCGTCCAGCGCCACGAGGCGTACTCGGTGAGGACGCCGCCGAGGATGAGCCCGACCGCCGCGCCTGCCCCGGCGATGCCGCCGTAGACGGCGAACGCCCTCGCTCGCTCCCTCGGCTCGTGGAACGCCACGGTGAGCAGCGAGAGCGCGGCCGGAGCCATGACGGCGGCGAACGCGCCCTGCAGGGCGCGGGCGCTGAAGAGCGTCGCGGCGTTCTGCGCGAGGCCGCCGAGCGCCGAGGCGGCCGCGAAGCCGAGCAGGCTCACGATGAACGTCCGCTTCCGCCCGAGGTAGTCCGCGATGCGGCCGCCGAGGAGCAGGAGGCCGCCGAACGACAGCGTGTACGCCGTGAGCATCCACTGGCGGTTCGCGACGGAGATGTGCAGCGACTGCTGCGCCGAGGGCAGGGCGATGATCACGACCGAGGCGTCGAGCACCACCATGAGCTGGGCGACCGCGATGACCCACAGCGCGCGGAACCGCTGGGGGTCGGGCGCGGGGACGGCAGCGGCGGGGCTCGTTCGGTCCCGCTCGAGCGTGGTGGTCATGGGATCTCCTTGTGCTGGCTGGATCTGCTCCGCCCCCTTGGCAGGTCACGACGCGTGGGATACAATCGGAGCATCGGTTCCGCTTACTATACGGAACCAGAGTTCCGTTTGTCAACCCAGAGGACCGCGAGCGTTGTCGACCAAGTCAGCAGACCCCAAGTCAGCAGACCCCAAGCCGGCGGGACCCGCCCCTGACACCGAGCGCACGCGCCCGCTCCGCTCCGACGCGATCCGAAACCGCTCGCGTGTGCTCGCGGCAGCCGAGGAGGTCTTCGCCGCCCAGGGTGTCGACGTGCCCGTCGACGTGATCGCCGAACGCGCAGGGGTCGGCGTCGGCACCCTCTACCGGCACTTCCCGACCAAGGAGGCCCTCTTCGAGGCGATCCTGGTCGAGCGCGTCGCGGAGATCGCCGCGGATGCGCGCGAGCGCCTCGGCGCAGAGGACCACGGCGCCGCGTTCTTCGGCTTCCTCGAGTACCTGGTCTCGGAGAGCTCGCGCAAGCGGGACCTGATCAACGCGTTCGCCGTGGCGGGCGTTGAGCTCGAGGTCGTCGCGGCCGCAGCCAAGCACGACCTGCAGTCCGCGGTGACCGATCTCCTGCACGAGGCCCAACGTGCCGATGCGGTCCGGTCTGACGTGACCGCTCCGCTGGTCCTCTCATTGGTCGGTGCGGCCTGCTCGGCCGTCGACCACATCCAGCCCGGCACGTCGCCGAGCGAGATGCTGGCCGTCGTGTGCGACGGGCTGCGGACGCAGGGCACGCCGCGCTAGCCGAGGCGCACCATCCGCTCGCCGGACCCGCGAGCGCTCGCTCCGGCTCTCCGTCTCACTCCGTCGAGATCGCGGCCAGGACGTCCAGCTTGGCAGCGTGGCGCGCGGGCCAGCTGGCGGCACCGAGGCCGAGGAGGCCTGCAAGCACGAGGAAGGTGACGAGGCTGCTCACGGGCACGGCGATCTCGGTGATGCCCTGCTGGCGGAGCGATGCAGCCAGCGCGACACCGAGGAACGTGCCGACGAGGATGCCGATGATCGCACCGAAGAGCGCCAGGATCACTGACTCGGCGCGGATCATCGTGCGAACCTGTCGCCGTTTCATGCCGACGGCGCGCAGCAGCCCGATCTCGCGGGTGCGCTCGAAGACCGAGAGCATGAGCGTGTTCACGATGCCGATGAGCGCGATCAGGACCGCGAGCGCCAGCAGGGCGTAGATGAGGCCCAGCAGCTGGCTCACCTGGGCTTGCTGGGCCTTCTCGAACTGCGTGCGCGTCTGGATCTTGAGGTTCGGATAGGCGTGGAGGGCCGCGATCACACGGCGCTCGACGCCCGTGCTGCCGTTGGTCTGCAAGAGGACCGCCAAGGGAACGGGGTTCTCGAAGTGCGAGAGGAAGAAGCCGTCGCCCGAGAGGTAGCTCCCGATCAGCGCGTTGGGCTCGTAGATGCCACCGATGCGCACCGTGGACGCCCCCGTCTTCGCGAACCGCACGCTGACGAAGTCGCCGACAGCGACGTGCGACGTCATGGCCGTCGTCGAGTCGACGAGGAGCTCGCCGTGCGCGAGCGCACCCACGGTGCCCTCGGTCATGCGGAGGATGAGCGTGAGGCCCACGCTCTTGGTCGAGATCGCCGTCATGGTCGAGATCGAGTGCTGGAACTCGAACTCACCCGCGTAGACCGTCGACGTCGCCGTCACCCCCGCGACGGCGGCTGCCACGCCGGGCACCGTGTCGCTGAACCCGCCCATGCCGTTGCTCGAAGAGGTGACGATGAGGTTCGCGCTGATGGCGTTGTCGATGCTGCTGGTGGCGGACCTCGACAGCGACGCGCCGAAGACGGCGACCGCGGAGATCAGCGCGAGTCCGATCATGAGGGCCGACGCGGTCTGCGCGGTGCGACGCGGGCTCCGCATGGAGTTCTCCCGTCCGAGCCGCCCGGGTGTTCCGAGGAGCTTGGCCAACGGGCGACCGAGCACGCTGGCGATGGGCCGCGCCACGACGGGGGCAAGCTGTGCGACCCCGATGAAGATGCACACCGCGCCAAGCCCCACGAGCTGAATGGCGGGCTTCGTGAGACCGTCAGCCAGCGCGCCGATCCCCACCGCCGAGAAGAGGCCGCCGACGACGTACCGGCGGCGCAGCGTGGCGGCGTGGACGACGGGATGGTCGACGAGGGCCGCGACCGGCGGGATCCGAACCGCGTTGCGCGCGGGGCCGACCGCCGCGACCAGGGTGACGCCGACACCGACGAGGAGTCCGACGATCGCCGTGCGGGCCTCGAACACGAGCGGTCCCGTCGGCAGCGTGATCCCGAACCCGCTCAAGAGCTTCACGAGTCCAACGGCCGCCAGGACGCCCAGGGCGAGGCCGATGAGCGAGGAGACCAGCCCGATGACGGCGGCCTCGACGAGCACCGACCAGAAGACCTGTCGGCGGCTGGCGCCGACGATGCGCAGGAGCGCGAGCTCGCGCGTCCGCTGGCCCACTGTGATCGTGAAGGTGTTGAAGATCGTGAAGGCGCCGACGAATAGGGAGATGAAGGCAAAGACGAGGAGCGCGATGGAGAAGAACCCGAGCGCCTTGCTGATCGTGCTCGTCTGCTCGTTCACGACGGTCTGGCCGGTGACGACCTCCACGCCGTGCGGGAGGATCGCAGCGAGCGCGCGCTGCACCTGGGTCTTGTCGGCACCCGGTGCCACGCGAACGTTGATCGAGTCGAGGCGACCGGGCTCATGGAAGAGCGCCTGGGCAGTGGTCAGGGTGAACGCCGCCAGCGTCGCGCCAGCCAGGTTGTTCGCCGTGCCGAACGTCGCGATGCCGGTGATCGTGAAGGTCTCGGGCGGACCGAGCAGGAGGATGCGGACGCGGTCGCCGACCGTGAAGTGGTACTTCCCGGCCGTGCCTGCGTCCATGACGACGTCGTGCGGCGACGTGGGCGCCGTGCCCTGCGTCAGCCGGAGCGCAGAGAGCTCGTCGTTCGGGTCGAACGACAGCCCGATGGTCGGCGCGCCACCGGTCACGACCGCCTTGCCGTCGCGCGCGATGTACTGGGCGTAGCCGGCGACGGTGCCCTGCGCGACGCCGACGCCAGGGACGCGTCGCACCTTGGCGAGCAGGGACTCGGGGATGGCCCTGCGCACGGCGCCACCCCCTGGCGCGTTGCTCTCGAACGCGGCAACGCCGCGGACCTGGAAGTCGACGTGCTTGTAGATGTTGCCGAACAGGACTGAGAAGGTGTTGTTCAGCGTGTCGGTGAGCACGTAGGTCCCGGAGATGAACGTCACGCCGAGCACGATCGCCAGCGCCGTGAGGACGAGGCGCAGCTTGTGGGCGCGCATGCCCCTGACGGCCACTTTCCACATCAGGTGCCCATCTGGCGCATGCGCTCGAGGACCGAGTCCTCGGTTGGCGCCTGGAGCTCGCCCACCACCTTGCCGTCGCCGAGGAAGACGACGCAGTCCGAGAACGCCGCGCCCCGTGGGTCGTGGGTGACCATCACCACGGACTGCTCGAACTCGCGGACCGAGCGTCGCAGGAACCCGAGCATCTCGGCAGATGAGTTCGAGTCGAGGTTGCCGGTGGGCTCATCGGCGAAGATCAGCTCTGGTCGGTTGATCAGTGCTCGCGCGCAGGCCACTCGCTGCTGCTGGCCACCGGACAGCTCGCTCGGGCGGTGCGAAAGGCGATCGGTGATGCCGAGGGCATCGGCGAGGTAGGCAAGCCACTCGAGGTCGACCTTCTTGCCGGCGAGGTCCGCTGGCAGCGTGACGTTCTCGCGGGCGGTCAGCGTCGGCACGAGGTTGAACGCCTGGAACACGAAACCGATCCGATCGCGCCGCAGCTGGGTGAGCCCGGCATCGTTGAGGAGGCTGATGTCCTGTCCCCCGATGAAGGTCCTTCCGGACGTCGGGCGATCGAGGCCGGCCATGCAGTGCATCAGTGTCGACTTGCCTGACCCGGAGGGACCCATGACCGCGGTGAAGCGCCCGCGATCGAACGCCACGTTCACGCCGGACAGGGCGTGGACGGCCGCGTCACCGGTGCCATAGGTCTTGAAGAGATCGACGGCGTGGGCAGCGGCCGTCACGGTGCGATCTGGCTCGGTGAGCGTCATGAGGGCGCTGATCCTCTGGCCGTCGGACTGCTCGGACGTCGGACCAGGGCGGCGACGGTCATCGGGTGAGGTCCTTTGACTTGGTGGGATGGGCCAACCGTCGCCACCACGCCGACGGCGACCCCATGGGAGTCTGGTGGATCAGCGGCCAATCTGAGCAGATGGTCGCGACGAGTGCCTCTGGGACATAACGCTGCACCGAGTCTCGGCCCAGACGAGCTCGAGGAGGACGCGGCAGCGACACCGCTCAGACGGGCACAGGCCCGAACCCCGCTCGACGTCGATCACGTCGTCGTGCGACCAGGTGACGCGACGTGCCCGGGAGACCGGCGACGACGACGCGCTCGACGAGGGCGCCGATGGTCACCCGATCGACACCAGGTCGCGCGAGAGGGGGGCTACCGATGGGCCTTCGTCGCGGCGAGCTCGTAGGCACCGGCGTCACAGATGCCCTTGGTCGGCCGCGCCACGCCACGCTGGTCGGTCGGCAGGCAGTCGCCACGCGCAGCGCCCACCGCGGGGCTCGTGCGCACGATCGCCATCGTCTTCGTGAGGCCACCGTTCGCCGCAAGCGCGAGCAGCCCGGGCTTGGCGGTGACGACGTCACCTAGGGCGAGCGCCGCCACGCAGCTCGCGCGTGACAGTACGTTGCCACCGATCGAGACCAGGACGGCGGTGTGCACCGATGCATGGCAGTCGGTCTCGGTCTTCGACGTCGGCGCCGTGTGGTTGCCGACGACGATCGAGTCACGCAGCGTCCCGAAGCTGCTCTCGGTGTCGATGCCCGCCCCGAAATGCGCGGCGTTGTCCGCCACGGTGGCGAAGTACAGCGAGATGGGCTCGAAATTCATGAAGACGGCGCCACCATGCCCCGCTGTCGAGTGCGAGCTCATGGCGCGGTTCCGTGTGAGCGTCGAGTTGAAGATGGTCACGACCGAGGCGTAGCTGAAGATGCCGCCGCCCGCCCCGTTGGTTGCCGACGTGCCAGCGACGTTGCCCTCGATCGTGGAGCCGACGACGGTGAGCTGGTACTCGTAGACGTACACGCCACCGCCCTGGATCGCGCGATTCCCTGCGATCGTCGAGTTGCGCACGTTGAAGCCGCCGTACTCGGGATACGCGTAGATGCCCCCACCGGTGCTGGCGCTGCCCTCTGCCACGTTGCCCGAGACGGTCGAGCCGATCACCTCGCCGCCGATGAACGAGCCGTCGAAGATCCCCCCGCCGGCGCCGTTCGAGGACCCTGCGCCGAGCGCGGTGTTGCTCGTGATCTGTGACCCCGCGACGTGCAAGTTCGAGTACTCGCCGACGTAGACGCCACCACCCTGACCCGCTCCAGAGGCGACCGCGGCGCCGGCGGTGTTGCCGGCGATCGTGTCGTGGACCAAGAAGAGGCCGGTGTTGCTGGTCGTGCCGAACGACCACGCCGCCGTGCCGCCGCCAAAGCCATTGTGAGTGGCGTGGTTGCCCTCGATCGTGGAGCCCTCGATCCGCGCCGTCGCAGAGGCGTCAGCCATGGAGATCGCTGAGATCCCGCCCGTGCCGTTCGCACCGGAGGCGACGTTGCCCTTGACCGTGCCGCCGACGACGTCGAGCGAGACGGACGCGTTCTGGCCGCCGTAGACGAGGACTGCGCCTGCGCTGTCCACACCGGCCGCATGGTTGCCGAGGAACGAGTCGCCCGTGAGCACGATGCTCGCCCCACCGTCCAGCTGGCCGTTGAAGAAGATGCCAGCCGCACCGTTAAGGCTCGACGAGTTGCCCTTGATCGTCGTGTTCGACACGTCGATGTGCAGGCCGCCTGTGGTCTCGTACGCCACGATCCCGCTCGTCGAGTTGTCCGTGATCGAGCTACCAGAGTCAACGACGAGCAGTGCGTCCGACGCGGTGCCGTACACGTAGATCCCGCCACCTCCCTCGAGCGACGACGTGGACTGGGTCGCGTTGTCGAGGAGGGTCGTCTTGTGCAGCTCAACCTGCGAGAACTCGTCGGCGACGCCCCCACCGGCGCCCGTGTTACCGGTCGTGAGGTTGTACGAGATCGATGACGCCGTCACATCGACCGTCGCGGCGTCGGCGTACAGGCCGCCGCCCCAGCCGCTGAAGAACGCGAAGTTGTGGACGATGTTGGAGCCCACGATCGTGTCCCCGCTGTATTGGTCCGCGATGCCGCCGCCGTAGCCGGGGAAGCTCGCGTTCCCGACGGCGTTGCCCTGGACGGTGCCGTCGATCAGCTGGAAGTTTCCGTAGTCGTTGTAGATGCCGCCGCCGTACTGAGTGCCAGCGCCGATCGTCGCGAGGTTCGAGCTGATGACGTCGTGCGAGAGGAAGGAGTTGCACCAGTACGTGTTCAGCCCGCCACCGTCAGCCGTCGCCGTGTTGGCCGAGACCGAGGAGCCCGTCATCCAAAGGTTCGCGTTGGAGCAGGCGACGCCGCCGCCATCCGTTGCCGTGTTGTGCGTGACGAGGACGTTGTCGAGCACGAGGGCCGCATTCGTGCCCTGGACCAGGATGCCGCCGCCGAGTGTCGCAGTGCCGCCCGAGATAGTCAGGTCCTCGATGACTCCGGCCGAGCCGACGGAGGCCGCGGGCAGCACCTCGATCGCCTGGTAGGCGTCGCCGCCAGGCACGATCACGCGCGTGCCGGTCTTGCTCACGCCCTCGATGGTCGTGCCGCCCGGGTTCTGGATCTTGAGCTGGGCGGCGGATACGTCGGTGAGCTGGTAGGCGTGCGCGCCGAGCTTGATGACGACGGGCTTCGCGAGGTTGTTCGCCGCAGCGACTGCCGCGCGCAGCGAGCACGCGCCGGTGGCAGCGTCGTGACAGGACTTGGACAGCGCCGACGCGAGCGGTGAGTCGGCGAGCGTCGCGACCACGAAGGTCGTCACGTGCACGCCGGCGCGCGGCTCGGCGCGACGCGGNNACTGCGTGCGGTGCTCGCCCCGTCGCTGCCGCCGCTGGGGCAGGCGCCGGGGCGTGCACGGCACCCTGGAATGGCCCCGAGCCCGTCACCATCGCGCCCGCTGCGCCCGCGGGGAGGGCCAAGCCCGGCACCACCAGCGCGGCCGCCAGCAGC
>PLCI01000185.1 GCA_003135595.1 Acidimicrobiaceae bacterium
GCCGGTGATCCGTTCCGTGGCGGGCTCGCCGAACGCCCACGTGTCCCCCCCGTGAGAGACGAGCTCGACGGCCACGTCGTCGGCCGGGACCGCCCTGCCGCGCACGGCATAGCTGTTGGCGCGCGTCCGGGCGCACAGCCTGGCGACGTCGTACAGCGCCGCAGTCGCGCTGTGCGGCACGTCAAGCGCGTCGTAGACGTCCTGGCCGTGGGCCCACGTCTCCATGATCCGGCCGGAGATCGCCGACGCGACGGAGAGGTCCGGCCCGTACCACGGGACCCGCAGCGAGGGACTCTCAACGAGCATCGAGTCGAGCATCGACGCCCGCGTCTCGCGCCACCAGTCCAGGAGCTCGGCACCGGAGAGGTCGCGGTACCTCGCGGCGATGTCGTCGCACAGCGACGCCCCTTTCGCGAGCGCCTCGCGCTGGAGGTCGCCGAAAGCCGCTCGATCGAGCACCGACAGCGTGGCGGCTCCATCGAAGTACGCGAGGTGGCTCACCTGGTCCGCGACGGACCAACCCTCAGACGGCGTCGGCGTTATCCATCGCTCCACCTCGAGCGCCCCGAGCACGTCGACGAGGGCGTCGGTCTCCTCAGTGAGGTGCTCGGCCAGCTGATTAAGGTCCGGGCCGCTCATCGGCCTTGCCACCGCGGACGGCGCTTCTCGGCGAACGCGCGTGGTCCCTCTTGCGCGTCGGCGCTCAGGTACACCGCCTCCCAGAGGTCGTCGGCCTCCGCGAAGGGCGCGCGCATGCCGAGGTACACCGTGCGCTTGGCCGCGGCGACCGACAGGGGCGCGTTCGCCGCGATGGTCTCGGCGAGCTCCTGGGCTGCGTCGTGCAGCTGCGCCATCGGCACCACCCGGTTCACGAGCCCCACGTCGAACGCCCTCGCCGCGGAGAGCGGGTCGCCGGTCACGAGCAGCTCCATGGCGATCCGAGGCGGCACGAGCCACGGCAACGGTGCCGCCCAGGGCGCACCGCGGCCCACCTTCACTTCGGTGATCGCGAAGCGTGCGTGGTCCGCCGCGACGCAGAGGTCGCACATCTGGGAGAGCAGGAACCCCCCGGCGTAGGCGACGCCGTTGACCGCAGCGATCGTGAGCTTCTCGACCGTGATCGTGCGGCCGAAGACCGGGAGGAAGTCCGGCGGGGGCACCTCGAGGGCGATCGAGGACATCTCCTTCAGGTCCGCTCCCGCGCAGAACGCGACGTCGCCCGCGCCGGTGAGCACCAGCACGGCCGCGTCGTCGGTGTTGAATCGAGCCGAGGCGTCGAAGAGGCCCTGGCGCACCGCGGCGTTGATGGCGTTGCGCGCGTCGGGCCGGTCGATCGTGACCCACGCGACGGGTCCTCTGCGCTCGTAGCGAACGGCGTCGTTCACGTGGGCTCCGGGTGCGCCGTCACGACCGCAAGGATCGCACCTCCCTCGACCTGGTCGCCATCGGCGACGAGTACCGAGGCGACGACGCCATCGAGCGGCGCTCGTATCGCGTGCTCCATCTTCATGGCCTCGAGCACCATGAGCACGTCGCCCTCGGTGACCTCGTCGCCCTCGGCGATCGACAGGCGGCGAACCGATCCGGGAAGGGGGGCGTGCAGGGAGCCCGCCGGCTCCTCGACCGGAGGCTCGGCAAGACGCGGCACCTCGAGCAGGGTCACCGAGCCGAGCGTGCCGTCGACGTACACGGCGTCATCGGCCCGATCAATCGAGGCGCGAACGGTCCGGCCCAGGAGATCGGCGGCCACCGTGGTGCTCGTGACCTCGACCCACCCGAACTCGATCAGCCGGTCGTCGAGCGTAACGGTCCTCGCGCCGTGCGGCCCGCTGATGCCGACGACGTGGGGGACGCCTCGCAGCACGTAGGTCCGCGGCTGACTCGCCGGTCCGACGTTGCGCCAGGCCGCAGGGATCCCGAGCGGTTGCGGCGACGGCGGCCGGTCCTCGAGCCGCTGCCACAGCGCGGCGACCACGCAGTACAGCTCGTCGTCCGCAAAGCGCGCTGCCGAACAGAGCGCGGCCGGCGGGTGACGCTCGAGGAAGGACGTGTCCGTCGCACCCGCAATGAACTCGTCGTCGCCGAGGATGCCGACGAGCAGGTCGCGGTTGGTCGTGACCCCGTGGAGGCGAGCGGCGCGGAGGGCGGCTGCGAGCCGCCGCGCGGCGACCACACGGGTGGGCGCCCACGCGATCACCTTCGCGAGCATCGCGTCGTAGTTCGTCGAGACCTCGTCGCCCGGGCCGTAGCCCGCGTCGACGCGCACGCCGTCTGCCTCGGGGAACGAGAAGTCCGTGAACCGACCAGTCGTCGGGAGGTTGTCGTCGTCGGGGTCCTCGGCGTAGAGGCGGGCCTCGATCGCGTGGCCGGTGGCGGTCGCCGACGTCACCGACTCGGGCAGCTCGTCGCCCTCGGCGATCGAGAGCTGGAGCTCGACCAGGTCGAGCCCGGTCACGAGCTCGGTCACCGGATGCTCCACCTGCAGGCGCGTATTCACCTCCAAGAAGTAGTGGCGCTCGAGGTCGTCCACCACGAACTCGACCGTGCCCGCACTCACGTACCCGATGGCCCGTGCCGCGTCCACTGCTGACGCGCAGAGTGCCTCGCGCGTCGACGCCGTGATGGTGGGCGACGGCGACTCCTCCACGATCTTCTGGTGCCGTCGCTGGATCGAGCACTCCCGCTCGAAAAGGTGCGCGACGGCCCCGTGCTGGTCACCGACCACCTGCACCTCGACGTGACGGGGGGCGAGGACGAGTCGCTCCAAGAACACCTCGCCGTTGCCGAAGGCAGCGATTGCCTCCCGCGACGCGGCGCTGACCGCGTCAGCGAGGACGCCCTCGTGCTCGACGACACGCATACCGCGGCCGCCCCCGCCGAAGGAGGCCTTCACGAGCAGCGGGTAGCCGACCTTCGCCGCCAGCGAGGCGATGTCGCTCGTGACGATGCCCTCATCGACGGTGACACCTTCAAGGACTGGGACGCCAGCTGCAGCCATGAGGCGCTTCGCCTCGATCTTGGACCCCAT
>PLCI01000157.1 GCA_003135595.1 Acidimicrobiaceae bacterium
GTCGGTGACGTAGCCCGCGCGCTGGAGCTCTGCATGGAACGCGGGGAGGTGGCGCCACGGGACGCCCATGTCGACGTGGTGCGCGAGGTGCCACCCCGTGTTGTAGGGCACGAACCAGAGCCGGGCCAGCCAGTGCTGGCGGACGTTGTGCGTCGTCACGCGCCGGTCCTTGCCTGCCTCCATGCCGCCGTGCTCGGCGATCGCCCGCAGCCGGTTGAGCACGCGCCACTGGGTCATCCAGCTCAGCCACCAGAACGCGGGGTAGGCCCACCACGCGCCGGTCGCGGCCCACAGCACGCCGAACAGCGCGAGCTGCACCGTAAGGATCGGGACGGCGACCTTGCGACCCTGCGCGGTCCGCGTGGCGAGCAGCAGCACCTTGAAGTTCTTCCACCCCGAGATCCCGACGGCGTCGCGCACGAGCCGCCGCGTGAGGTCCCGCGTCCGGCCCGGGTAGCCCGAGTAAAAGGCGATGTCCGGCTCGTCGGGACCGAACTCCNNGTCGTTCAGGCGCTTGGAGGTGAACAGCAGCTTGTGCGCCGCCTCGTGCATGAGGATCGCGAAGCGGGCGTGGATCGGGCCCATCGCGACGAAGCACGCGATCGCGACGACGGGGTAGAGGGACCCGAGCCGCACCCCGAGCTCGACGATCCCGATCGCGCACGCCCACAGGCCGACGACGCTGAGGACGTTCCGACGGTCGTCGATCGTGCGGAACCTCGCGCGCAGCTCGGGGAGCGCGAGCCCGGTCGGTCCCAGCCGCTCGGTGGGCAGCACCTCGGGTCGTGCCTCGGGGGCCGGCACCATCGTGAGGGCCATGCGTGTATCTTACAGGAATCGAACGACTGGATCAAGACCGTAAGAGGCCGCTCACCGCGCGAAGCGTCCTCGCGAGCGCTCTCCTTGGCGAGTCGCCGCCCTCGCTGCCGGTCAGGCGGCTCGTCCGCGTCGCACGGGTCTTCGGGATCAATGAGAACCAGGCGCGTGTGGCGCTGTCGCGGATGGCCGCGAGGGGCGAGGTCAGCGCCGACGGGTCGGGCACCTACGCCCTGGCCGGCAGGCTGCTCGAGCGCGCCGGCCGACTCGACGTCGCCCGACGGGCCGCGACGCGGTCCTTCGACGGCTCCTGGCACCACGTCGTCGTGACAAGGACGGGCGACGGTGCGCCCGAGCGCCGCGCGCGGCGCGGCGCGCTTCGCGACGCGAGGCTGGGCGAGCTCCGCGACGGGGTCTGGCTGCGGCCGGCGAATCTCGAGCTGGCGATCGGCGCGACGGCGGCCGACGGCCTCACGATCTTCCGGTCCGCGCCCGCAGGAGACCAGGCGCTGCTCGCCTCGGCGTGCTTCGACCTCGACGGCTGGGCGCGGCGAGCCATCGTGCTGGCCGACGCGCTCGACGGAGCCGCGCTTGATGACGAGCGCGCGCTCGCGGCTGGCTTCGAGCGCAACGCCGAGGTGCTGCGGCACCTCCAGCGCGACCCGCTCCTGCCCGTCGAGCTCCTGCCCCGCGCCTGGCCGGGCGACGCTCTCCGCGCGGCGTACGAGTCGTTCGACGCCGGGTACCGAGCACTCCTCGGGGCGACCCACCGTGCGGCATCGCTTCGAGAGGAGGGCGTGACGACTTCGTGATCAGCTCTCGCGCGAGCACCTAGAGGTCAGCGCTCGACGTCGGCGCGGCGTCGTCGAAGGCGACGACCGGATCGAACACCGCCCGTCGCGACGCCCTGCGGAGCGCGCCGAGCACGGGGCGGCCGAGCGCGACGATGAGCACGGCGTTCGTGACGGCTCGCGGGATGTCGAAGCCGAGCGACGTCGTGAGGTCGAAGAACACGAATCGGTGCAGGTTCTCGAGGAGGCCGCCGCCGGGCAGGTAGGAGAACGACGTCGTCGTGCCTGCGCCGAAGGGCCAGAACCACAGGTTGAGCAGCGCGCCGTAGAGGAGGCTCGCGACGACGGCGTAGGCGGCCAGGATCGCGATCTCTCGCCTGCCGATCGCGCGCGGCAGGCAGCCCGCGCCGAAGCCCAACCACGCCGCACCCAGCATCTGGAACGGGAGCCACGGCCCGACGCCACCGGTGATGAGTGAGGACGCGAACAGCGCGGTCGCGCCAAGGACGAAGCCGAAGCCCCGCCCGAGCACCCTTCCCGAGCAGATGAGGAGGAAGAACATCGGCTCCAGGCCCGCGACGCCCGGGCTCGGAACCCGCAGCGCGGCACAGCAGGCGGCGAGGATCCCGAGCAACGCGACCGCCTTGGCGTCGAGGGACCCCTCGGCGATCTCGCCGAGCACGATGGCGAGCAGAAGGGGGATGAGCGCCACGAAGATCCACGGTGCGTCCGCGGCGTGGGCGACGTTCGCGCCGGCCCGCGCATGGATGAGCAGCGGCCAGCCGAACGCCGCCAGCCCGACGATTGACGCCGCGCCGAGCAGCACCGACGCGCGCATCGTTAGCCGCACCGCGACCCGGCGCGAGGCGGCGCGCATCACGACCGCCCCACGAGGTCGTCCGTGCGAGTCAGGGCTCGACGGACCTCGTCGACGGTGAGCCAGGGGTCCGGCGCGAGGACCTTGGCGACCTGAGGAGCGAAGACCGGGGAGTGGCAGATGACGTCGCGCGCCGCGCCATCACCGACGACGTCGCCGTCGGCGAGCAGCACGGCCCGGTGGGCGACCCGCGCCACGAGCTCGACGTCATGGGTCGCCACCACGACCGACGTGCCCCTCGCCGCGAGGCCGGCGAGGATCCCCTCCAGCCGCGCCTTGCTGGGGTAGTCGAAGCCACGCGTGGGCTCGTCGAGCAAGAGGAGCGGCGGATCGTGCGCCAGCACGACCGACAGCGCCAGCGCCAGCCGCTGCCCCTCGGACAGGTCGCGCGGATGCCGGTCGGCGGGCATCCCTGCCATGAGCTCGTCGAGGACGCCTCGGGTCGTGCCCGCCGCGAGTCCGCTCTCCCTGTCCGAGGTGGCGCACTCGTCGGCGACGGTCTCGCCGTAGAGGAGCAGCTGGGGATCCTGGGGGACCAGGCCTACGGACTTGACGAGCCGCTTCGACGAGAGGGTCGCGGGCTCCTCGCCACGGACCTGCACGCTGCCGCCGCTCGGTCGGCGCGCGCCGGCGAGCAGCTCGAGCAGCGTCGACTTGCCCGACCCGTTGCGCCCCATGAGCGCGACGATCTCGCCGGCAAGGAAGCTGAGATCGACGTCCCGCAACGCGAGCACCTCGTCGTACGCGAAGCTCACACGGCTAAGCGAGGCCACCGTCGAACGCGTCGCGCTCGACGGTGGCCCGTGCGCGTCGTGGGTGGCCGACGACAGTCGCACGCGCAGCGGCACGGCGACTCGCCGAGCATCGCGAACCGACAAGGGCATGGGGTGCCAGCCGGCCACACGCGCGAGCTCGACCAGCGGCGGCGCCACCGGCGAGTCGACCATCACCTCCTCGGGCGAGCCCACCCGAAGGTGAGCCCCGTCGCCCGGGACGAGGAGCACGCGATCGGCGAAGGGCAGCACGCGCTCCAAGCGGTGCTCGGCGATGACGACGGTGAGACCCACGTCGTGGACGAGTCGCGAGAGCGAGGCGAGCACCTCCTCAGCGGCTGCGGGGTCGAGCGCAGAGGTCGGCTCGTCGAGCACGAGCGCGCGCGGTGCCGCGGTGAGGACCGCACCGATCGCGACGCGCTGCTGCTGGCCGCCCGAGAGCGAGCGCAGGGATCGACCGCGCAGCTCGTGCAGGCCGAGGAGGTCGAGCGTGTCCTCGACGCGGCGCCGCATCGCCGCGGGCGCCACCCCGAGGTTCTCCATCGTGTAGACGAGCTCGTCCTCCACTGCGTCGGTGACGAAGCTGGCTGACGGGTCCTGCCCGACGAGCCCGATCAGGTCGGCCAGGTCCCGCGGAGGATGCGCCCGGGTGGAGCGCCCGGCCACGCGGACGTCGCCGGCGAGCCGACCGCCGGTCGCGTGTGGCACCAGCCCGTTCATCGCGCGCAGGAGCGTCGACTTCCCCGACCCCGTCGTCCCCACGACCACGCAGAGCTCGCCCTCGGGGATCTCGAGGTCGACGTCGCGCAGCGTCGGCATCTCGGCGCCCGTGTACGTGAAGCTGACGCCGTCGAACCGGATCACCGCGACTCCACCGAGGTCGCGACGTCTCGTCGTCGCGTGGCCGGCACCGCGGGATCGCCGCGTCGGGACATCCCCGTCGGCGAGACGAGCGACGGCGCGAGCGCAAGGAGGATGCCGAGGCACGGGAGGTACGGCACCGGCGGGAGCCCGAGCGGATAGAAGCTGACCTGCAGCCCGTCGATGCCGAGCGCGCCGGCGATCGAGAACGCCGTGACGACCGCGGCGCCCGACACGACGACCAGCCACTCGGCACCCTGCCAGCGGTCCGGTCGGTAGCGCGTGCGCGTCGTGCGCCTCCCGCTCAGGGTGACGCCGCAGGCGAGCGAGCCCACGCCGGCTACCAGTGCGGCGATGCCGACCCACCACGGCGCCGACGCGCTCAGCACGTCATACACGCCGACGAGGACGAGGACCGCGCCCACGCCCGTCGCGAGCGTCGCCCACCGACGCGTGGTCGTCTCGCTCGAGCGCCGCCCGTAGCCGCGCGAGTCCATCGAGGACGCGAGCTCGAGGGATCGGTCGAGGGCTCCCTCGAGCACGGGCACCGCCATGCCGCGCAGTCCGGCGAGCCCGCGTGTGGGCCGGCCACGGAGCCGCCGCGCCGCGCGGACCTGGCCGATCGTCGTGACGAGCTCTGGTGCGTACGTGAGCGCGACCGTCACGGCCACGCCGGCCTCGTAGAGCACCGCGGGGAGGCACCGCAGCAGCCGGTACGGGCTGGCGAGCGAGTTGGCCGCGCCGAATGCGAGCAGCACGACCGCCAGTCGGAGCCCCTCGCACCCTGCCTGCAGCAGGGACTCGGCGGTGATGGGCCCGCCGATGCTGACGCCGGCTGCCCACGAGGGCAAGGAGACCTGCGGCAATGCGAACAGGACGTGCCCGGCGAGGCGATACCCGAAGAGGACCTGGACGACGACGCGGATGACGATCACGACCAGCCCGAGCCGCATGAAGACGACGAGCGACCTGGACCAGGGCGCCGTGCTGCGTCGAGTCGCGACGACGTAGACCACGACGGCCGCGATGAGCAAGAGCAGCACCGGGTTGGTGGTCTCGATCGCGGCTGCGGCGAGCCCGGCCGCCCACGCCCACCACGCCGCCGGATGCAGCGTCCGGCGCGCATGCGCCAGCCCAGGTGGTTTCACGTGCGCATCCGGCGTCGCCATGTGATCGCTCCTGCACCACCGAGCACGACGGCGACGAGCAACGCAGCCGCGAAGAGCGTCGCCGAGCCCGCTGTGGACGCGTCATGCGCTGGTGCCGGTGCGGGGCTGGTGGCCGCGGCCGCACAGGCGGCGACGAGGTCCGGCGACGCCGCGGGCGCTGGGTTCGCCGCGCCAGAGTCCTGATAGCGCCAACCCTCGACGTCCCCGTTGCGCACCGTCCATTCTGCTGGCCCGACGTCTGCGTAGGCCCAGTGCTGGCCGCCGCCGTGCCAGTACGACCAGTACGCGTACCCGCCGGGAACCGGCGTGCCGCAGCCCGTCGACGGATAGCCGTTGATCGAGCACAGCAAGCCGCTGGTGGCATAGGTGGGCGCGGGCACATGCCATGAGCTCGCCACGCTCGCGAGGACGTCTGAGCCATTCGTGCCCCCGGGGACCCTGAGGCACTTGATGACGATCCGGGGCGACACGCCCGAGCGTGCGCCGAAGTCGATGACGACGGCGATGCGCACGTCGTCGGACGTCGCGCTGCGCGTCGACGCGTGTGCCAGTGCGTGCGGCATTGCACCAACACTCGCGACGACGAACGTGGGCGCGACGAGGCGCCACAGACGCGCCGACATCGTGGTCAGAAAGGGAACGCCTTGCTCATGAGCGCCGGGATGGCCTGCTCGGTCGCCAGCCCACTTGCCGTGTTCGGCGAGCCAGGGGTCGGGTAGAAGAATGCGCCGCTGGCCAGCCGAAACGCGAGCAGCGCAGACGCCGGGTCTTTGGTCCCCTTGCGGAACGTCGTCGACGAGACCGAGTCGCGCAGGGACACGAGCGCCTGGATCACGAGCGCGGTGGAGTCCGGGTCTGACGATCCGCCGTAGTAGCCCCACCCCCCGTCACCGGACTGCAAGAGCTTGAAGAACACGACAGGGTTGTGGCGGGGCTTCGCCCGCTGCGCGACAAGACCCTCGACGGCGAGCGCCGTCGAGTTGGTGTCTGGCCCGGTGTACGTGGCGGGGTCCGATGCGAGGCACGCCGTCGTCGTCGAGGTGCGGTACGACTCCCAGCCGCCGTTGGCGCACTGCTGGCGCTTGAGCCATGCGATGGCGGGGGCGAGCCCGCTTGTCGCTCGCACGCCGGCCGCCGAGAGCGCCGCGAGCGCGAGGCCCTGCCGGTACGCACCGTCGTACGTCGGATCCTGCACGCCGAACAGCCCGGCGTCGGGTCCCGNNTCTGGCCGAGCGCGTGCGCGTCGAGGATCAGCGTGGCGAGCTGTCCCGCCCCGTCATGCCCGCCGCTCGTCACGTACGCGCCGACGTGGGCCCGAAGGTAGCCGAGCGCACGAAGCGCGGTGGCGCGCTCGCCGCCGGCAGCCGCGAGGGCGAGCACCGTGAGCGCGGTGTCCGACACGTCGGGGTTCGCCGAGAAGGTGACGTAGCCCTTCGCGTTCACCTGTGACGCGAGCCACGCTGCTGCCTTGTGTGCGGCGGCCCTCTGGGGCAGCGTCACGACCGATCGCTGCGCTGCGCTCGGCGCGACGGCGGTGCCGGCCCACGCCGTGCTGCCCGCGCCGAAGGTGCTGATTGCGATGCCGCCGATGACGGTGGCGACGATGGTTCGGGACTTCTTGGTTGACATGGTGGCTCTCTTCCCGGGTCAGCGACCCGGGAAGGCCTCTAGGCGAGGGACTCCACCGAGCCCCTGCCGCAGTCTCGACGGTGTAGGACTCCCGAGCACCGTGCAGGTATCCCGACTCGTGAGCGACGGCGAACCATCTCCCACCTACGGTTGCGGACCAGTGCCGGACTTTGACCGGACTTCCCCTACGCGTTGCTTTTACTTGCAGCAGCGACGCTAGCGCGCCGCGAGGTCGTCGACCGCGGATCTGCCGGAGCACCTTGACTGCATCGCTCCGTGTCGTGCCAGATGCTGACGAACCCGGTTCTGCCTATGTTTCGCGCGTGTGCGGGTCTACTGTGACGAAGAGATGGTCGGGGCTCGCACCTGCCCCTGGATGACACAGGCGGTGACGGCGTGACCACGAACCTGGACTTCCCTGAGGGCCTCGACGACGCGGAGCACAACGCGTGGACCGAGGTGGTCTCGCTCCTCGAGGAAGCAGCGCAGCTGTTGCACCTCGACGAGGGCACGACCAAGATGATCGTGGCCCCTGAGCGGATACTCCAGGTCGCGATCCCGGTCCGCCGCGACGACGGGCAGGTCGAGATGTACACCGGCTGGCGGATCCAGCACGACACGAGCCGTGGTCCCGGCAAAGGCGGCCTGCGGTTCCACCCGACCGTCGACGTCTACGAGATCGCGGCCCTGTCCGCGGACATGTCGATCAAGTGCGCGGTCGTGAACATCCCCTTCGGCGGCGCCAAGGGCGGCGTCAAGGTGGACCCGCTCACCCTGTCGCACGGCGAGCTCGAGCGCCTCACCCGCCGCTACACCTTCGACATCGCCGCGATCCTCGGGCCGGATCGTGACATCCCGGCGCCCGACGTCAACACCGACCCGCAGGTCATGTCCTGGGTCATGGACACGATCTCGATGATCCGGGGCAGCTCGACTCCGGGCGTCGTGACCGGCAAGCCGGTCGCGATCGGCGGGACATTCGGCCATGCCGGCGCGACCTCCGTCGGCGTCTCGATCTGCGCTGGAGCGATGTTCGAACAACTTGGCATCGAGGTAAAGGGCGCACGCGCGGCCATCCAGGGCTACGGCAAGGTGGGCGCGCCGCTGCTTGCCCTGCTGCACGGCATGGGCATGCGGGTCGTCGCGGTGGCCGACGTCGGCGGGGCGATCCACAACGACGCGGGCATCTATCCCGATGCGCTCCACGAGCACTTCTTGGAGACGGGGACCGTCGCTGGCTTCAAGGATGCCGACCCGATCACCGAGGCCGAGCTGTTCAGCGTCGAGTCCGATCTCGCCGTCCCCGCGGCCATGGGCGGTGCGATCGACGAGTCGGTCGCCAAGGTGATGACGGCGAAGGTCATGGTGGAGGCGGCAAATGGTCCGACAACGCGCGAGGCCGAGCTCATCCTCGACAAGCGCGGCGTGATCACGGTGCCTGACGTGCTCGCGAACGCAGGCGGGGTGGTGGCGTCCTACTTCGAGTGGGCACAGGATCTGCAGGGCTTCCTGTGGGAGCGCGAGCTGTTCGCCAAGCGCCTCGAGTCGACGATGAAGGACGCGTTTGACAACGTCTATGCCCGCTCCGAGTCGCTGAAGGTCCCGATGCGCCAGGCTGCCGTCGCGCTCGGTGTGGAGCGGATCGCAGAGGCGATCTTGCTCCGCGGCCTGTTCCCCTGAGATCGTCGCTCACAGCGATCTGAAGCGCCTCGTGGCGCTCCGCGCCGATGGCCCGACCGCGTTGTAGGCGACGACCCACGCGGTGTAGGTGACGCCTCGCGTCAGGCTGGCGAGCGCGCAGGAGGTCGTTGCGGACGAGCAGGTTCGAGTCGGTGCGCCCGTCGCCACCGCGGTCGCCACGTACCGCGACACCGGATCGCCGGGACTGGCCGTCGACGCGAGCCAGCGCAGCTCGGCGCGGTCGTGGCTCCGCGTGATGCCGAGACCCGTTGGCGCGCCCGGCGCGGTGCCGGGCACCACGCCGGGGCTGGGCTTGCTTGCGCGCGAGGTGCCGTGCGCGTTGGTCGCGGTGACGACCACGGTGTAGCGCGTGCCGTCCTGCAGCCCCGAGATGTCGCACGACGGCATCGCCGACGTGCACACCGCGCCGCCCGGGGACGCCGTCGCGGTGAACGAGCTCACGGTGGACCCGCCGTCGCCGCTCGGCAGCCAGGTCACCTTGAGCTCGCTCGGTCCTGGCTCCGCCACGACGTGGGACGGTGGCGCCGGGTCCACGACCGGACGCAGGGGTGTGATCCTCGTCGCCATGGCGACGGTGCTCGTGACGACCCCCTGCGCGGAGACCGCGCGCAGGTCGCCCACGCCGACGCACGAGTTCACCGCGGGGCATGCCACGCCATCGAGGCCCGAGGCTCGTGCGTGCGAATCGGTGGGGGGCAGCGACGCCAGCCGCTGCAGGGGCTGCCAGTGCCCGCTGTCGTCGACGAGGACGACCGGGGCGACCGTGCCGTCGGATGCCTCGAGCTCGCCGACCGCGGTGCACGAACGCGTCGTGCAGGCCACGGCGCCGAGCAAGCCACCGGCCGTCGCCGGCGTGGTCCTCGGGAACCCGATCGCGACGGCACCGCTCCAGGCGCCATGGGTCTCGCGCTCGACGATCGGCGCCGTGCCACCCGCCCCGTTCGTGTCGTGGCCCACTGCGACGCAGTCGCCCGCGCCGTTGCAGGACACCGAGTCCAGCGCGGCGCTCCCGATCACCTGAGAGCGAGGGGGCAGCGCGACGCGCACCGCGGTGCGCCACACGCCGTTGACTCGTGCCACGCGGAGCGGCACGAACGCTCCAACGCTGTCGACGAATGAGCCGACTGCCACGCAGTCCTTCGCGTCGGTGCACGAGATCCCCGTGAGGCCCACGCTCCCGATCGCCTGCGGCTCGAAGCTGGCCCCCGCGGGAAGTGCGACCAGTGTGCCGCTGCCCCAGGTCCCCGCCGTTGACGAGGCGACGAGGAGCGCGGCGTGGCCCTTCGGGTCGATGAACGATCCCACCGCGGTGCAGGTCCCGATCGCCACGCAGGACACCGAGCTCAGGCGGGCCAGCTGGTTCGTGCTCGCGCTGGGGGGCAGTGCGATGGTGGAGCCCGCGCTCCAGGTGCCCGCGCTCAGAGTCGTGAGCATCGGCAGGACGGACCTCGACGAGTCCTCATAGCTGCCGACCGCGACGCAGTCGGTGGGGGAGGCACACGAGATCCCGACGAGTTCCGACGTGCTGAACGCCCTGGCATGGTTGGCCGGCAGCGACGGGGTTGTCGCGCGCGCCCAGCCAGCCGCGGTCTTCACCGCGATCATCGGCACGCCCTCTCGCGACACGTTCTCGTAGCTCCCCACCGCGACGCAAGAGGTGGTCTTGGTGCAGGCTATGCCCGAGAGGGTCGCGTGCGAGGTGGACGTCGAGTTGAAAGGTGCGAGCACTTCCACGCTCGGCCCGAGAAGCGACTCAGCCCCGGCGCTGGCGCCGAGCGAGGTCGCGAGACCGACCATGAGGACGCTCGCCAGGCCCACGAGCCTTGTGCGACGAGGTCGCCCTCGGCGTCGGACTCGCGTCTCGCTCATCGTGCTCGCGTCGGGCACGCGCTAGACGGGCGCGGGCTCCGTGGCTCGAGCGATCCTCGCGAGTGCCGACACCGTGCGGTTGAGCTTCACGCGTGCTCGCTCGGCCTCGTCGCTCAGGCCCTCGAGCTCGTCGAGTCGCCATGCCGTGAGGCACGGCAGGACCACCTGGTTGAGGCACTGCGAGGCGTCGAAGATGCCCGCCTCCGCGATGATGCGCTCGTGTGCCGCGAACTCGGGGATGCCCGTGCCCGGCATCCGGAACCCGCGGAGCTGGCGGTAGATGGCGATGACCATGTAGCTCGGGTCTCGCTCGATCGCCGCGGCAGCGAGGTCTCGATAGAAGGCGTGGTGGAGTCCCTCGTCACCGGCGATCTGGGACATGATCTTCTTGCCGCGGAGGGTGCGGTCGAGTGCCTGTCCGGTGTTGCGGTGCGCGACCTGCGTCGCGAGCTCCTGGAGCGAGACGTAGGCGATGGTCTCGGCGACGGTTGGCGCCTCGGGAACGATGCCGGTCGTCATCTGGACCATCCGGGCGTCCTCGAGCTCCCAGGGGTTGAGCGCCCTCGTCGCGAGGATCCAGTCGCGCATCGCCGCAGAGTGACGCCACTCCTCAGCCGTCCACCGACCGGACCACTCACGCAGCGGGTGTCCCTTGGGCGCCCACTGGAGCAGCGCGTTCGTGTAGTAGGGCAGGTTGTCTTCGGTGAGCAGGTTCACGAGCAGAGCGCTGCGCACGCCGGCGGAGAGCGGGTAGACACCCTCGTCCCACTCGTCGCGCGAGTAGTCCGTCGCGTGCGCCCAGGGGACGTCCTCGAAGGGGTACCACTGCTTCGTGGCTCCCAGGTGGCGCTCGAACAATTCGGCGGCCGGCTCCGCGAGCTCGCTCAGGAGTGCGCGGTCGCGAGCCTGGTCGTTCGTAGGTGCTCCCACTGACGGTCCTGTGCCCTTTCGCTGAGTGACGCGGCCCGGCCAACGTCGCCCGCGGCCCTTTTCGAAGTTCACGCTGGCCCAAACAGGTTCTCACACGAACCGTGTCGAGGCATAGGTCCCCACGCTCTCCGCCTCGCGTTCGGTGCCCGATGGCGTACGTGAGTCCCGCATCCGTGCTGGTCGGAGGCCGGAAACAGGGGGCGGACCGTGTCGGGCGCAGCCAGTTGCGCGGGATCGCAGCGCCTTCGCTTGCCCAACTCGTGTGCGACCGCGTCTCCGGCAGTCTCCGGCAGGACTCGAACCTGCGCTTCCGGCTCCGGAGGCCGACCGGAACCGTTCAGCCAGTGCTCCCTGTGCGATTTCGTGCCTGTGCTCAATGTCTCTTGTCCGCCCAGTATGCCCGAATGTGACTCGATGTGATGCAGTTGATCGTCAACGTTGATCGTCAACTTTTGACACACGAGGGCCACGAGACCTTTGGTTAGCCGACGTATCGAAGCTCCACTTCCCGGGGGGCGATCTGCGCCTCCTCGGGTCATACGGATCGCGCCCGTGACGCGTCGTCGTCGAGCGCACGCCGGCGCGAGCCGCTGGTGAAGATTTAGATCGCCGCTAGCGCAGGCGTCGGCGCACCCACCAGATGCAGGCCGCGCCGAGGGCGACGGCGAGGGCGGCGAAGATCCCGGTCTCGAGCCACTGCAGCGGCCAGTAGTGGCTGGTGGGCTGGTAGGTGAGGACCTCGCGCAGGTGGAAGCTGTCCACGCAGCGCTGTATCGCCGCCTGTATGGCGTGCGCCTGCGCGGTGGTCAGGTGGGACCGAATGCCGCCGGGAGGGACGGGGATCCTGTTCGGGCATCGACCGACGCCGCTGAACACCGCCGAGCCGTTGGGCGACACGTTGAAGCCGAAGGTCCCGTTCGGACCGATCCCTCCGTACTGGCCGATGACGTTGCCGGACGGTGCGACGACGTTGTCGCTGAGGACCCAGTCGGCGGGGTTCGGTGACGTGAGGGTCCGCGAGTACGCCCGGCTCGGCGCGCGGTAGTGACGGATGAGCTGCGACGGCGCAAGGAGGTTGGGCTGGACGTACTGCTGGACGACGTACCGTACGACGGCGAAGCACCCGACCGTCGCCGCCATCGCCGCGACGGTCCGGCGCACGAGTGCGCCGAGCAGCGCGCCGAGCGCGACGCAGAAGGCCACGTAGGCGATGGGCACCACGTCGCGAGCCTCGAAGTTGTTGAAGAGGCTGGCGTTGACCCGGTCGACGGGGCTCTGCCACCACGTGACGGCCACGCTGAGGAGCCCGGTGATCGCGACGGCCGCGAGGGCGACCATGGCGAGGCGCACGAGGATCCAGCGCACTCGCGTCACGCGGGGGGTCCAGGCGAGCCGGTAGGTGCCCGCCTCGAGCTCGCGAGCCACGAGCGGCGCGCCCCAGAAGACCCCGAGGAGCACCGGTACGACGCTGACCAGCAAGGAGTACACGTGCCTGAGGTGGGCGAGGCTTTGGAAGTTGGCCGTGACGGATCGGCAATCGTGGTGTGCCCCACACGTGTTGACGACCGTGTCGGCGTAGTGCCTGAGGTGCGGACCGGTGAGCACGAGCATGATCGCGACTGCGGCCAGTAGGGCCACGGCGACGGCCGCCTGCGTGCGCAGCTGGCGCCATGCGAGCCAGGTCACGGCGCCGCCTGCGTCGTTGGGAGCTGGGCCTGTCGGGCCGCGCCCTCGCCCATGTAGGCGAGGACGAGGTCCTCGAGGTTGATGGACTCGATCTCCCAGCCGGTCTCAACCACCGGGCCATCGCTGCGGACAACGAGCATTCGCTGCCGGTCGGTCTCGCGTGCCGCGATGACCGTCTGGTTCGCTGGAGCGGCGACGCCGGGCTGCCGTAAGCCGATGAGTCGGTGGTGGCCCGCCAACAGCTCTTCGATCTCCCCGGCCACCCGGACACGAGAGTCGACGAGCACGATCAGGTAGTCACAGACTCGCTCGATGTCGCTCACGAGGTGCGACGAGAGCACGATGCTGACGTCGCGGCCGGCGACCGTCGACATAAGCAGCCCGAGGAACTCGCGGCGTGCCAACGGGTCGAGGCTGGCCACGGGTTCGTCGAGCAAGAGCAGCTCGGGGCACTTTGCGAGCGCGATCGTGAGGGACAGCTGGGCGCGCTGTCCGCCGGAGAGTTTGCCCGCGCGCTGGCGAGTGCTCAGTCCGAGCTCGGCGAGTCGTGCGTGCGCGGCCTTCGCGTCCCATTGAGGATTGCAGTGCTCGCCGAGTCGCAGGTGGCCCTCGATGCTCAGCCACCCGTAGAGGGCCGCGTCCTGAGGGACGAAGCCGACACGGGCTAGCTGGGCGGCGTCGCGCGCCGGCTGCTCGCCGAGCACCTTGATCGAACCGGCGCTCGGTGCGAGGAGCCCCGCGGCGAGGTTGAGCAGCGTGGACTTCCCCGCGCCGTTCGGGCCGACGAGGCCGACGACGTGGCCTCGAGGGATGCGGAACGTGCAATCCTCGAGCGCCCAGCGACGCTGGTAGCGCTTGCCAAGTCCAACGGTCTCGATCGCCGCTTCGCTCATGACGCTACGTAGCGCTCGGATCGAAAGGTGTCACGGAACAACGCCTCGATGGAGTCCTCGTCGAGCCCCGCGGCCCGAGCCCGCACGAGCCACTGCTCGAGATCGTGGCGGATCGGCACAAGCGTCGCGATGACATCGTCGCTGGTCGTGGCAGTGACAAAGGTGCCGACTCCTGCACGAGCGGCGACCAGCCCCTCATGCTCCAACTCGCGGTAGGCCTTGAAGACCGTGTTCGGGTTGATCGCGATGCGGGTGACCACTTCACGCACCGTCGGCAGTTGGTCCCCCGCGCGAAGTGCGCCGAGCTTGAGTGCACGACGAACCTGGTGGACCAGCTGAAGGTACGGGGCGACGCCTGACTTCGCGTCCAAGTAGAACTCGATCATGGGTACCTCAGGATCACTAGATATCTAGTGAACTATAGAGATATACGACCAGGCTGTCAAGTAGCGGAACCAAGGTGCGTCGACACCTGGGCACGTCGCCCGTGAGAGGCAAGGCCGAGCATCGAGTCTCGGTTACCTGGCACTCCCGATCAGTGGAAGCGAAGACCGGGGTCCGGGAGCTCAGCAGAATTGCAGCTCGACGACGAAAGGCTCGGTGTCGCGCTGCTCAGAGCAGCCGTTGGTCAGAGTTCTAGATGGGCCGGAGCGGAGTGATCGTGGTGCAGCGAGCGACGAGGACGATGGTTGAGCACCACCCCTCCTGTCTGATGGGTGACGTTCGCGCAGCGTCGAAGGGGCGCCACGTGGACGAAATGCCGAAGCGGTATCGACCTCATGAAAGACGGCGATTCGGCTTTCGAGGGTGTTCACTCGGCTGGGGTGGTCGAGTGAACACTCTGGCGGTGAAGATTGATCGTCAGCAGTGATCGTCAACGGTCGGCGTTTCGAGGCCAAAGTGCCGAAATGCCAAGGAATACTTGGCGCCCCCGGCAGGACTCGAACCTGCGCTTCCGGCTCCGGAGGCCGGCGCTCTATCCGCTGAGCTACGGAGGCTCGCCCGGGGATTCTAGTGGTGTGTCACGTCGCCAGCCGAGAGGCGGTGGCGTGCGCGGACGTTCCGTAACCTCCTGCCGTGCCGTCCAAGAGCGAGTTGACGTCGAGACGCGGCGCCTCGCTCGGACACGTGCGCGCGCTCGACGGTGTCCGCGCGCTCGCGGTGTCGGGCGTCGTGCTGTACCACGGTGGCGTGTCGGCGCTGCGCGGGGGCTTCCTCGGAGTCGACGTGTTCTTCGTGCTGTCCGGGTTCCTCATCACGTCGCTGCTCGTCACGGAGTTCGAGCGCCGCGGCTGCCTCTCGCTCGCCCGCTTCTACGAGCGACGAGCGAGGCGCCTGCTGCCCGCGCTGGTGCTGCTCATCGGACTCGTTGCCGCGTACGCGTCCGTCGGCGTGCCGCACGGAAGCATCCCGTCGCTGCCCGGCCAGATCGTCGGCACGATGGCGTACGTCGGGAACTGGACGCTCATCAGTGGCCACGCGACGTACTTCACACTCGGGCTGCCGCCGTCGCCGTTGCAGCACACCTGGTCGCTGGCGATCGAAGAGCAGTTCTACCTCGTGTGGCCAGCCCTCCTTCTTGGCCTCTGGAGGCTGACCAGGCGTCGCGCGACGCTCGCGGCAGTCTGCTGCGCCGGCGCCGTCGCCTGCGCGGCGGTCACCGCGGCGCAGTACCTCGGCAACGCGAACGTCGACACGCTCTACTTCGCGACGCAGACCCACGCGGTGACCATGCTGCTGGGCGCAGCACTGAGCTTCCTGCTGCTCACGCGGGTCGGCGAGGACAGCGACTCGCCGTTCCAACCCGCCCCGCCTCGCCGGCAACTTCTCGTCAACGCGCTCGGCGCCGCTGCCTGGCTGGGTGTCATCGTGACGTTCCTGCTCGTGAGCGGCACGGGCGCGACGCTGTACGTCGGTGGCTATCTCGGCTTTGGGGTGCTCGTGGCCGTCGCGCTCGCCGCGACGCTCGCAGCCCCTGACGGCTGGTCGGCACGCGCGCTGTCGATGGGCCCGGTCGTCTTCCTCGGGCAGATCTCCTACGGCGTGTACCTCTTCCACTTCCCGCTGTTCATGTGGATTGACGCGAGCGCCACCGGCCTGTCCGGCGTGGCGCTCCTCGTCGTGCGCCTCGTCGCGACGCTGCTGGTCGCGACGCTGTCGTTCTACCTGGTCGAGCGCCCGATCAGGGAGCGACGCTTCCTTCGAGGCGCACGCGGACTGGTCGCGGGCGCGGTCACCTACGCCGCCGCCGCTGTCATCGCGTTCTCGGTCACGACCGCAGCCGCCTCGGTGCCCTTCGCGGATCGCATCGCGAAGTGGAACTTCGCGCCTACCGCACCAGTCGGCACGACCGTGACATACCTCATCGTCGGCGACTCGATGGCCCAGACGCTCGGCTTCGGCCTGAACAACCTGTACACGACGACAGCGCACGTGTTCATCGCCGTCGACGGGGATGCCACGGGCTGCTCGCTCGTGGGCGGGACGATGCGCGTCAAGGACTTCTTGGTCCCGACGACGAGCCGCTGCGAGGCGAGTGGTGCCTCGGGTTGGCCCGCGCGCTGGCCCAAGCTCGTCAAGCGGGTCCAGCCGCGCGCCGTGTTGGTGCTGTTCCGCCTCGACACCGTTGATCACCGGCTCGACGGTCGCTGGATGCATGTCGGGGATCCCGGATTCGACTGCGTCCTCTCTTCGAGGCTCGTCCGCGCCGCGGCTGCCTTGTCGGCGACCGGCAGGCCGGTCATCTTCCTCACCTCGCCGTACTTCAGCACCGGCGAGCAGGTCAACGGGGCGGGCTGGCCCGAGGACACGCCGTCACGCGTGGACGACTACAACGCGCTGCTCGCCCGCGTGGCGGCGCAGTTCCCCGACGTGGTCCACGTCGTGGATCTGAACAGGATCGTGAGCCCTGGGGGCCACTACGCGAGAGTGATCGGCTCCACCGTCGTGCGATGGGTCGATGGTGTGCACTTCACCTACGGGGGGGACGCGTACGTCCTGCCACGCCTGCTCCCCGCGATCGAGCAGCTCGGACGCGGTGCCGCACCGTCGGTCGCGGCACTCGCCGCGCTCGACGCGGCGGCTCGTCGCGACGCCGAGCCGGGCGTGTGCGCGACCGGGCGAGGCGGTGGCACCCCCGTAGGGTGAGGGAGGTGTCCCTCGAACCGTCGACCGCGCCAATCGCGCGCTCGCTGCTCCCCGACACGGCCGTCATCGCGGCTGACGGTCGGCTCTCTGTCGGCGGCTGCGACCTCGTCGGCCTCGCCGAGCGCTTCGGGACGCCACTGTTCGTCTACGACGAGGCGCAGCTCGAGGCGAGGTGCGCCGAGGCCGCGTCGGCGTTCGACGACGGTGTCGCCTATGCCGCAAAGGCGTTCCTGTGCCGATCGATGGCACGCCTCGCCGCACGCGCCGGACTGTGCATCGACGTGGCCTCCGAGGGCGAGCTGCACTGCGCCCTGAGCGCCGGCGTGCCCGCGGGGCGGCTCGTCCTGCACGGCAACAACAAGTCCGACAGCGAGCTCGCCCAGGCCCTCGACGCGGGCGTCGGGCGCATCGTCGTCGACGGTCCTGACGACCTCGAGCGCCTCGCCAAGCACGCCGCGGGCCGCCTCGTGCCCCAGTCGGTGCTGGTCCGGGTCACCCCGGGCGTCGAGGCGCACACNNCGGCTGATCGACCGCGTCGCCGCCACCGACGGGCTCGCACTCGTTGGACTCCATGCCCACATCGGCAGCCAGGTCTTCGACATCGGCTCGCTCGCTCAGGCCGCCGAGATACTCGGCTCCTTCTTCGCCGCACTCGGGCTCGAGGAGCTGTGCGTCGGCGGCGGGCTCGGGGTCGCCTACGTCGAGGGCGAGAGCGCGCCGACGATCACTGAGTGGGGGCGCGCGGTCCGTGCGGCGTGCCGCGTCGCCGGCGTCACCGAGCACACCCGCATCACCGCGGAGCCGGGGCGCTCGATCGTGGCTGCAGCGGGGGTCACGCTCTACACGGTCGGCGCCATCAAGCCCGTGCCGTCGGGACGGACGTACCTGGCGGTCGACGGTGGCATGAGCGACAACCCGCGCCCCGTGCTCTATGGCTCCGGCTACGAGGCGTTCCTGCCCCGATCGACCGGGGCGATGCGCACGCGCGCGGCACGAGTCGTCGGGAAGCACTGCGAGAGCGGGGACGTGCTCGTCGACGACGCGCGACTGCCCGCCGACGTCCGGGTCGGCGACGTGCTGTGCACGCCGGTCACCGGCGCCTACGGCTACTCGATGGCCTCGACCTACAACCGCGTCGGCCGACCCGCCGTCGTGTTCGTCGGCAACGGCGACGCGCGGGCCGTGCTTCGCCGCGAGTCCGCGGACGACCTCGAGGCCCTCGAGTGCGACGAGTCCCCGACGTGACCGCGGCACCGATTCGCGTGGCCGTCCTCGGCTGCGGGACCGTCGGCGCTGCCGTCGTCGGAGCCCTGTGCGACCCGGCTGCGTCAGCAGCGCTCGCCGGCGCGATCGGCGCGCCGATCGAGCTCGTCGGAATCGCCGTGGCCCACGCCGACCGACCGCGACCAGGGATCCCCAGCTCGCTGCTCGTCGCTGACGCAAGGGCGCTCATCGACTCGGGGCCAGACGTGATCGTCGAGCTGATCGGCCCCATTCCCGAGACCCTCGAGCTCCTGCACGCCGCGATCGACCAGGGCGCGTCCGTCGTGACTGCGAACAAGGCGCTGCTCGCGACGCACCTCGCGGCGCTCACCTCACGTGCCGCATCTCGCGGGGTCGACCTGTACTACGAGGCGGCCGTGGCCGGCGCGATCCCGATCGTCCGGGTGCTGCGCACGTCGCTCGCGGGGCAGCACCTCACGAGGGTGCTCGGCATCGTCAACGGCACGACCAACTTCATCCTCACGACCATGGAACGCGAGCGACGCGACTACGAGGACGTCCTCGCCGAGGCGATAGCCCGGGGCTTCGCCGAGGCGGACCCGTCCGCGGACGTCGACGGCCACGACGCGGCGCAGAAGGCGGCGCTCCTCGCCTCGATCGCGTTCGATCGCGTCGTGCTCGACAGCGACGTCGCGCGCGAGGGCATCGCAAAGGTGACCGCGGCGGACCTCGACGCAGCGGGCCGGATGGGCTTCGTCGTCCGGCTGCTCGCCGTCGCCGAGCGGCTGGGACCCGAGGCGATCTCGGTGCGCGTGCACCCCGCGATGGTGCCGAAGGACCATCCCCTCGCGGCGGTCGACGGCGCTGCCAATGCCGTGTTCGTCGAGGCGGCGTCCGGACCCGTCATGCTCCAAGGAGCCGGGGCAGGTGGATCGCCGACGGCCTCGGCCGTCCTCGGCGACCTCGTCGCCGCAGGAAGGAATCGTGTGGCGCGCACCTGCGAGCACGCGCCGTCGCTCGACGGGGCCTGCCGGCTCGTCGAACTGGGCGAGACGACGAGCGCCTTCTACCTCGCACTCGAGGTCCTCGACCAGCCCGGCGTGCTCGCCGCGGTCGCGACAGTGTTCGGGAGCAACGGCGTGTCGATCGAGTCGATGGAGCAGATCGGCCGGGCGGCCGACGCGCGACTCGTGTTCCTCACCCATCCCGCGACCGAGGCACAGATGGCCGCGACCGCGCTGCAGCTCGACAAGCTCGAGGCCGTCACCGCACTCGGTGCGCTCCTTCGCGTCGTCGACGGGCCGAGTCGATGACCCGCTACGGCGGCGTCATCGCGCGCTACGGCGAGCTCGTCGGCGTCGCCGAGACGACCGGCGCGGTCACGCTCCTCGAGGGCGCAACGCCGCTCATCGCCGCCCCGAGGCTCTCCGAGCGCGTCGGCGCCGAGGTCCTCTTGAAGGTCGAAGGAGCGAATCCGACAGGGAGCTTCAAGGACCGGGGGATGACCGTCGCGATCACCAAGGCACTTCGGTCGGGCTCGCGCGCCGTGGTGTGCGCGTCCACGGGCAATACGTCGGCGTCCGCGGCTGCGTACGCGGCGAGGGCGGGGCTCGAGTGCTTCGTCGTGATCCCCGAGGGCAAGGTCGCCCTGGGCAAGCTCGCCCAGGCGCTCATCCACGGTGCGCGCATCATCCAGGTCCGAGGGAACTTCGACCACGCGCTGGCCCTCGTCCGCGACCTCCCCCCCGAAGCCGCGCTCACGGTCGTCAACTCCGTGAACCCCGACCGCCTCGACGGGCAGGCGTCGGCGGCCTACGAGGTCGTCGACGACCTGGGCGGCGTGCCCGACTACCTGTTCCTCCCGGTCGGCAACGCCGGGAACATCACCGCCTACTGGCTGGGCTTCNNGTGGCTGCAGGGTTGGCGGCGAGCTGCCCGAGGCTGCACGGCTTCCAGGCAGCTGGCGCGGCCCCGATCGTGCTCGGGCGCGTCGTCGAGCACCCCGAGACCGTGGCAACGGCGATCCGCATCGGCAACCC
>PLCI01000070.1 GCA_003135595.1 Acidimicrobiaceae bacterium
GCTCGGCGCGCGAGGGAGCCGCTGGGAGGACCACGTTGACGACCCGAGCTCTCCGGCACAGCCTCGCGTTCGTGGCCGCGGTCGGCCTCGTGGCCGGCGTGGCAACCAGCGCGACGGCGACGACGCCTNNTACGTGACGTACAACTGCCAGGGCCAGCACTACTACGACCAGTGGGCCGGCACCGAGATCGCCCAGTACAAGGCGCTCGGCGCGAACACGATTGCCCTCGCGTTCCCGCTGTACACGAACTCGATCACCTCGAACGACGTCTACGCGAGGCTCGTGTGCGGCAACCGGCGCTACCAGTCGCCCTCGCCGGGGCTCCTCGCGAGCATCGTGCAGCTCGCCCACGGCGCGGGTCTGCGGGTGTTCCTGCGCCCGCTGATCGACCAGGCTTCGCTGTTCGCCGAGTCCCCGAAGGACTGGCGGGGGATCCTCGCTCCCACGAAGCCAAACCTGTGGTTCCGCAACTACCTCCGCGCCATCAAGCCCTACCTCGTGATGGCCCAGTCGAACCACGTGGAGCACGTGGCGATCGAGACCGAGCTCAATAGCATCGCCAACGACTCGGGCTGGGCGTCGGCGATCGCGGCGAGCAAGGCGATCTACAAGGGCGACCTGGTCTTCAACTACTCGTGGAACACACCCACCAAGAAGGCCTGGCGGCCGTTCACGTCGCTCGGCATCGACACCTACCCGGTCGTCACCGACGTCGCGATCAGCCAGACGCCCGCGCAGCTGCTCGGGCAGTGGAACCATCTGCTGCTCACGAAGCCCAGCTACGTCGTCCCCCTGCTCTCCAAGGTCACGATCGACGAGATCGGTATCCCCGCCCAGGTAGGCGCGTACGCGAAGCCGTTCGTCGGTTCGCTGCCCCTCGCGAGCCACCCGTTCAACCAGTCGGTCCAGCTCCGGTGGTTCATTGCGGCGTGCGCGTTCATGAAGCGGCACAAGATGCGCGGCATCTACTACTTCGGCCCCTGGATGGGCAGCGACAAGGGCGCGATGCTGACGTCGCCGTCCCCGTCTCGGCCGAGCGACATCCAGCCGGCGTCGCGGTCCGCGATCAAGCGGTGCTTCACCTAGCGCTGCAGGCGAGCCCGCGTCGACGCCGAGGTGTCACTGCCGCCCTCGAGGCACTCGCATCGCGATCCAGAGCTCGCGGAAGGAGATGGGCGTCGGGAAGCACCGAAAGAGGAGTGCCAGGGCCACGAAGATGCCGGGGATCGTGACGAGCCCGACCCCGAGGCGCAGGACACCGGCGCCGAGCTGGTGGTCGAGCACGAAGTGCCCAAGGAGCGCGACGGCGCCGCCCACCGCGTAGATGCGGGCCTGTCGCGACCATGCGTTGAAGTGGTTGCCGACGCGGCTGCGGAAGATCGCGTAGGTCCCGACGAGGATCAGGCTCTCCACGATGACGGTCGCGACCGCGGCGCCTCGCGCGCCGAGTGCAGGGATGAGCACCACGTCGAGCACGATGTTGAGCGCGAAGCCCCCACAGCTGATGGCGAAGAGCCGGTGGTGGTGGTCCCGCGCGAAGCTCGCGTAGGAGAACACGCTGGTCACGCAGGTGAAGAGCACCGAGATGCTGAGGATCGAGAGCACCGGTGCGGCGCCCGCGTACTCGTGGCTCGTGATCAGGTTGATGAAGTCGGCCGACACGCACGTCGTGCCGGCGACCGCCAGGGCCCCGATCAGTGACATGTACGCGCACGCCGTGTTGACCATGGCCGTGAGCTTCTGCGGGGGTGCGGTGACGAGCAGCGGCATCATGCTCGTCATGTAGGCGTTCGGGATGACCAAGAGGAAGGTCACGATCGTCGCCGCCACGCCGTAGAGGGCCACTGTCTGGCTGTTGGTCATGAGGCTGAGCAGCAGGATGTTGGTCCGCAGGTACAGGACGTTGACGACCTGGATCGCCCCGATGCCGAGGGAGTTGCGAAGGATGTCCTTCCANNGCCGCCCGAGAAGACCATCGAGGCGAGGTAGGAGAAGAAGCACCCGGTCAGCCCGTAGCCGAGGTGCAGCGTGACGACGACGCCGGTGACGTAGATCACCTGGGAGAGGACCCCGATCAGCGCGGTCTTGTGGTTCTGGATCGACGCCACGTAGTAGCTGGTCGAGACCGCCCGGGCTGCCTCGAAGGGGATCGTGATCGCGACGATCAGGATGCCCTCGATCAGCGAGTGGTGGGGGTAGATGAGCACCCCGATGCCGATGACGACCGGCGCCATCACCACGCTCAGCGTCAGGCGGAGCCCGAGGTTCTGGCTGAGGATGACCGCGGCCTTGGCCTTGTCCCTCGCGATCTCGCGGCCGCTGTAGGTGTTGATGCCG
The DNA here is from genome assembly GCA_003135595.1 of Acidimicrobiaceae bacterium. Taxonomy (GTDB): domain Bacteria; phylum Actinomycetota; class Acidimicrobiia; order Acidimicrobiales; family RAAP-2; genus Palsa-459. The sequence continues at coordinate 2,339 of PLCI01000070.1, forward strand.
AGGTCGGCGAAGAGGCTCGCGATCGAGATGAAGTTGAGGACGGTGATGAGCACGCCGTAGCTCGAGCCCGCGAGCGTGACGGTGACCTCGTGGAGGGCCACGACGCCGAGGAGCGCGATGACCGCGGTCGACGCGACGAGCGCGGCCGTGCTCGTCGCGACCCTGAGCCCGGGCCGGGTCAGCGCCTCGGTAGCGCTGGCAGGGTCGGGGGCCGGTCCGACTCCGGGGAGGCCGGAGTCGGCGACGTCGTCCATCAGGGACCTTGGTGGCCCGTCCCTCGGGCGAAGACCGTCGGGATCGGGCCGTAGACGCGGTCGGTCGCAGAGGTGTAGAGCAGCGGCCGGTCCGAGGCGAAGTAGGTCGCGGGGAACTTGAACACGGCCGTCTTGGCGTTGTTGCCGCCTCGCGCGGTCCCGAGCACGACGTTCGCCCGGTACGCGAATATCCACGATCCGTTGTTGACGATGATCGGGTCAACCGTGGCGAAGAAGCCGTTCCGGTCGTTGAAGCCGAAGTCGTCGAGGGCGAGTGCGCCGATCCGGTCGGCTTGCACGACGAGCCGGATCGAGCCGTGGATCGCGACCCACTTGGCCGCGGCGACGTCAGCGGGCGTGATGAGCCGCTGGGCCTGCTCGCCGGTCGACGAGTACGCCGCGGGCAGCTGCTGGTGCCGCTCGATCAGCGCTGCGAGGCCCGTCGAGGTGAGGACGGCGACGACGACGAGGACGGCCCCGACCGCGATGGCGAGCTGCTGACGCGGGACGGTCCGGAGCTGTCGCGACGTGCGCCCGGCTATGGGCTCGGCACTGAGCACGACGCCGGTCGCGACCACGAAGACCAGGTACGCCAGGACCTCGACTCGCGACGGACCGAACTCGACGCCGACCGTCTGGGAGAACCGGGACAGACCCGCCACGCCCACGAAGAACAGCGCGATGCCCGCGACGCCGACCGCTGCGGGGTCGCGCCGCAGGCTGTGCCAGACGAGCCACAGCGCGCTCACGACGGCGGCGAGGAGCACGAGCTGGCTCACGGTGTCGCCTG
>PLCI01000081.1 GCA_003135595.1 Acidimicrobiaceae bacterium
TTGACGATCGACATCGTGCCGCCACCCACGAGCTTCTTGGTCTTCACGAGCCCGAGGTCGGGCTCGACGCCCGTCGTGTCGCAGTCCATGAGCAGCCCGATGGTGCCTGTCGGGGCGAGCACGGTCGCCTGCGAGTTGCGCACGCCGTACTGCTCGGCGAGCTCGACGGCGTCGTCCCACGCCTTGCGCGCCGCGTCCAGGAGCTCGCCGGGCACGATGGTGTCGTCGATCTCGGCGGCCGCGGCGCGGTGCTTGCGCAGGACGCGCAGCATTGGCTCGGCGTTGTCGTGGTAGCCGGCGAACGGTCCCATGCGACCCGCGGTCCGCGCGCTCGTCGCGTAGGCGTGCCCGGTCATGAGCGCGGTGATCGCCGCGGCCCACTGGCGCCCGCCGTCGGAGTCGTAGGGCAGGCTCGAGGCCATGAGGAGCGCGCCGAGGTTCGCGTAGCCGAGGCCGAGCTGACGGAACTTGATCGAGTTCTCGCCGATCTTCTTGGTCGGGTAGTCGGCGTTGCCGACGAGGATCTCCTGCGCGGTGAAGAGCACCTCGATCGCCGAGGTGAAGCCCTCGACGTCAAAGCGTCCGTCGGCGCCGAGGAACTTCATGAGGTTGAGGCTCGCGAGGTTGCACGCCGAGTTGTCGATGTGCATGTACTCGCTGCAGGGGTTCGACGCATTGATCCGCGAGGTGTTCGACGCGGTGTGCCAGTCGTTGATGGTGGTGTCGAACTGCAGGCCCGGGTCCGCGCACTCCCATGCAGCCCGGGCGATCTGGTGCCACAGATCCCGCGCGCGAACCGTCGAGATGACCGAGCCGTCGATCCTCGCGAGAAGCTGCCACTCGCCGTCGTCCAGCACGGCCTGCATGAACTCGTCAGAGACGCGCACGGAGTTGTTCGCGTTCTGGTACTGGATCGAGTGGATGTCCTTGCCGTCGAGGTCCATGTCGAACCCGGCGTCGCGCAGCGCGCGCGCCTTGCGCTCCTCGTTGGCCTTGCACCACACGAACTCCTCGACGTCGGGATGGTCCACGTCGAGGATGACCATCTTGGCCGCGCGCCTCGTCTTGCCGCCCGACTTGATGGTGCCCGCGGATGCGTCCGCGCCACGCATGAAGCTCACGGGTCCCGACGCCGTGCCGCCGCCGGCGAGCAGCTCCTGGCTCGCGCGGATCCGAGAGAGGTTGACGCCTGCGCCCGAGCCGCCCTTGAAGATGATCCCCTCTTCGGTGTACCAGTTGAGGATCGAGTCCATCGCGTCGTTGACCGCGAGTATGAAGCACGCGCTTGCCTGCTGGGGGACGCCCTTCACGCCGATGTTGAACCAGACCGGGGAGTTGAACGCGGCCTTCTGGTGGACGATCAGGTGCTTGAGCTCGCTGCTGAAGGTCTCGGCCTCCTCGTCGTCCACGAAGTAGCCGTCCGCGATGCCCCACGCGCAGATCGCGTCGACGATGCGATTGGCGACCTGGCGAAGCGACGTCTCGCGCTCATCGGTACCGAGCGTCCCGCGGAAGTACTTCTGGGCGAGGATGTTGGTCGCGTTCACGCTCCACTCGGCGGGCACCTCGACGTCGAGCTGCTCGAAGGCCACGACGTTGTCGCGGTAGTTGGTGATGCGCGCGTCGCGCCGCTCCCAGACGACCTCGTCGTAGGGATGGACGTCGCTCGTGGTGAAGTGCCGTCGCAGCCCGATGCCCGTCCTCTGTGGAGCGATAGCCATGCCCAGTTCCCCTCTCCGTGGAATCCCCACGCCTGTGCGTCCCGCGCGCCCGCAACGGTCCGAGTGCTCCTCGGCGTGGGATCGATTCCCTGCCTCAGACACAAGATGTTGTGGTTGCCGCAACATCCGTCGCTAGATGCAGTGGTAACTACAGCACGGTAACTACGACGGTGTCAATGATTGGTTCACCCAGAATTCTACCGGCGGTGCCCCTCGGGCCGATCCCCCGACGGTCCCCCGACGCCGCCCCGGGCATCACGCCGTCGTTCTAGCACCCGAGTGCCTCGGGCGCCCTGGGGCTTCGCCACAGGCCCTTTGAGGGGCTCGCGGCGCGGACCACCGCAACTGCCCCGACGTAGCCTCGCGGCGTGCGCGTCCTGCTCGCCGTCGACGCGGGGACGACGAGCGTGCGGGCCCTCGCGATCGACACGCGCGGACGTGTCGTCGGCGTCGCTCACCGCGCGCTCGCGCAGTCCTATCCGCAGCCGGGGTGGGTCGAGCACGACGCAGCAGAGATCCTCGCGCTCGTCGACGAGTCGCTCGTCGAGCTCGTGGCGTCCCTCGACGCCGCCGGGCACGACGTGGTCGCAATCGGCATCACCAACCAGCGCGAGACGACCGTCGCGATCGACCGCAGCGACGGCCGGCCGATGGCACCCGCGATCGTCTGGCAGGACCGTCGCACCGCGTCGGCGTGCGCGGCGCTCCATGCGTCAGGTGACGACGTCGTGCTCCGATCCCGAACGGGCCTGACCGTGGACCCCTACTTCTCCGCGACCAAGATGCAGTGGCTGCTCGAGCACGCGCCGCTCGACCGTGCGCGCGAGCTGGGACTCTGCACCGTCGACACGCTCGTCGCGTGGCACCTGACCGGTGGGCCGGACGGCGGCGCGTACGTGACGGACCCGTCGAACGCGTCGAGGACGATGCTCTACGACCTCGACGACGCGACGTGGAGCAAGGCGCTCTGCGAGCTGTTCTCGGTCCCGGCGAGCGCGCTCGCGACCATCGTGCCCTCGTGCGGCGTCATCGGCACCGTCGCGGCCACGGTCAGCCCCAGGCTCGCGGGCGTGCCGGTCGCGGGCATCCTGGGCGACCAGCAGGCGGCGCTCTTCGGGCAGCGCTGCACGTCCGAGGGGATGGTGAAGGCCACCTTCGGCACCGGTGCGTTCCTCCTCGTGAACGCCGGCTCGGCGCGCCCGCCCAGCGTCGACGGCCTGGTGACCACCGTCGCGTGGGACCTCGGCGCGCTCGGCGCGAGATCCTTCGCGCTCGAGGCCTCCGCCTTCGTCGCGGGGGCAGCGATCCAGTGGCTGCGCGACGAGCTCGGCCTGATCGAGAGCGCCGAGCAGGTCGGCGGCCTCGCGGCGAGCGTCGACGACGCAAATGGCGCGACGTTCGTCCCGGCGTTCGCCGGGCTCGGCAGCCCGTGGTGGGATCCGTCGGCGCGCGGCACGCTGATGGGTCTGTCGCGAGGCGTCACGAGGGCGCACGTCGCTCGCGCCGTGGTCGACTCGCTCGGCTACCTCGGTCGGGCGATGCTCGACGCCATGCGCGCGGGCGGCGTCGAGCTCACCGAGCTTCGCGTCGATGGCGGCGCCGTCGCGATGGACCTGCTGTGCCAGCTGCTCGCCGACGGCGCGGCGCTGCGCGTGCGTCGGCCGGCGTCCGTCGAGGCGACCGCCATCGGCGCGGCTCTTCTCGCGGGCGTGGCGACCGAGGGGCTCACGCTCCGCGAGCTCGAGGACTCCTGGGCCGCGGAGGCGTCGTTCGACCCCCAGGAGAACCTCGCGGCCGATGCCGCCTACGCCGCGTGGCTCGACGCGGTGTCCCGGGTGCGCGCGCTCGGGGAACCACTGGCGGCGTCCGCGGTGGCCGCTCGGCCTCGCTAGCGTCACGACTTCCAGAGGAGGCTGCGATGGTCACGACCTACGACGCAACCGTGGCGCACACCGGGCTCAGCTTCGGCGAGGCGCCGCGATGGCACGACGGGCGGCTGTGGTACAGCGACTTCTACCGTCACGGCATCTTCTCGCTCGGCCAGGACGGCGAGCGGCTCGAGCACACCGTCGCCACCCAGCCGTCCGGGCTCGGCTGGCTTCCCGACGGCACGCTGCTCGCCGTCTCGATGACGGACTGCGCCATCGTGGCCTTCAGCCCCGACGGCGACGTGCGGCCCCACGCCGACCTGGCCGAGTTCTGCGGCTACTGGGCCAACGACCTCGTCGTCGCGGCCGACGGCACCGCGTACGCCGGGAACTTCGGCTTCGCCCTCGACGACTGGCTCGCAGAGCACGGCGTCGGCGCCCNNGACGGCTCGATCCACCAGGTCGTCCCCGACCTCGCGTTCCCGAACGGCTCGGTGCTGACCCCCGACGGCAGGACCCTGATCATCGCGGAGACCTTCGGGCGGCGCCTCAGCGCCTTCGATGTCGCCGACGACGGCACGCTCTCCAACCGTCGTGTGTTCGCCCAGCTCGAGCTCGTCTTCCCCGACGGTATCTGCCTCGACGCCGAGGGGCAGGTCTGGGTCGCCAACGCGGCGGCCCGCGAGTGCCTGCGGGTGAAGGAGGGCGGCGAGGTCACCGCGCGGCTCGCGACGAACCTGACGAGCTTCGCGTGCATGCTCGGCGGCGAGGACCGCCGCACCCTCTTTGCGCTCACCGCGCCGCGCTCGACGACCTCGGCCGTCGCGCACGTGCGCGAGGGCCAGGTCGAGTCGTGCGTCGTCGACGTGCCGGGCGCGGGCCTGCCCTAGGACCAGTTGGACCGCGCGAGCTCGGCTGCCTCGACGAGGGCCTCGAGCGAGGTGCCGGGCGAGAAGACCGCCCACGTGGCGCCGGCGCGGTCGAGGTCGCCCAGCAGCGAGGCGGTGGCCTCCACGTCGAGCTCGTCGTCGCGCGCCGGCGCGGACCCCGCCCAGCTGACCGCCGCGAGCGTCGCGGCGCGCTCGAGGTCCTCGACGGTCGTGTTCCACAGGTTGAGCGTGCACCCGAGCGTCGTCGCGATCGCGTTCGTCGCTGCTGCGCCCGACCCCACCCACACCTCGGTGCCCTCGTCGAGGAGCGTCCCGGCGAGGCGCCGCAGCGCCTCGCGCCGCTGTGCTGGTGGCGCGACGTCGATGCCATAGGCGAGGTTCTCCTCGCGTGACAGCCGGTCGCCCGTGCCGAGCCCGGCCACGACGCGCCCCTTGGCGACGAGGCGCAGCGCGCGGAACTGGCTGAGCAGGACCTCGTTGTCGACAAGTCCGACGCGAGCGACGAGCGTGCCGACGCTGAGCGAGTCATGGCGCGTGGCGACGACCGCCAGCAGCTCGAACGGGGCGATCGCGGGACGCTCGGGCGAGCCCATCGGCCACAGATGGTCGTAGCAGAAGACACCGTCGAGCCCCCGTGCCGCCGCGTCCGCGGCGACCTCGAGCGCCTTTGCGGGCGACGAGCGGAACGTCGGGAGCAAGACGCCGAGGCGCATCAGCCCGCGGCGAGCAGCGCGGCGCCGATGGCGCCCGCCTGGTAGCCGAGCTCTGCGGCGACGACGGGGATCGCGGGCCGAAGCTCGCCCGCCTCGAGCAGCCCGGTCAGGTGACGCCGCGTCGAGGGCAGGAGCTGGGCGCTCGCCTCGGCGAGGCCGCCGCCGATGACGAAGCACGAGGGATCGAGCACCGCGGCCAGGTTCGAGAGCCCGAGGGCGAGCCACCATCCCACCTCGTCGAGGACCGCGAGCGCCTCTCGGTCCCCCGCCGCCGCGGCGTGGGTGACGTCCTCGCCGCGCACCGCCTCGGGGTCGCCGCGCTGTTCGACGAGCGCGCGCAGCCGGCCCGCGGTCGCGGCCTCGCGAGCGAGGCGGGCGACGCCGGCACCCGACGCGTAGCGCTCCCAGCACCCGCGCTTTCCGCACGGACAGCGCGGGCCCGAGGTGTCGATGACGAGGTGCCCGATCTCGCCTGCGAACCCGTGGGCGCCGCGGACGAGCCGGCCACCTGAGACCACGCCACCACCGATGCCGGTCCCCAGGGTCACCATCACGAACTCGTCGGCGTTGCGCCCCGCGCCGAGGCGGTGCTCGGCGACCGCGGCGGCGTCAGCGTCGTTGCACAGCTCGGCGCGGCGGCCCAGCCGTGCGGTCATCACCGCCTCGAGGTCCGCGCCGGAGGCACTCTGGAGGTTGGGCGAGAACACGAGCGTCCCGTCGAGCGAC
>PLCI01000135.1:0-16584 GCA_003135595.1 Acidimicrobiaceae bacterium
GAGGATGGCTGCGCCGGGGATGCTCCAGCCGGCGGGCTCGTCGGCGCTGCTCGGGCCGCGTGATCGCGCCGAGGCGTGGCGCTGGCTGACTGCCGCCTTCGTCGGGCTGCTGGTGGGCTACGTGCTGGTCGTGATGCTCACGACGATCGGCGCCGCGATCGCAGGGACGCCGGGCGGCGTGAACGCGCTCGCACGGGCCGCCGAGCCCCCCACCTGGTTCGTCATGCTCGGCCTCGTCGGCGTCTGGTGCGGGTTCGGCATCGCGGCCTACTTCGCGACCCGCTCCGGTGGGCGTCTCGGGCTCGTGATCGCGCGGTGGGACAGCCTCTACGTGTTCCTTGGCCTCGCCCTGCAGCTCGCCATCGTGATCGCGTACCTGCCGGTCCACCTGAGTGGTGGTGCCAACGCGGTCAACCGCGACCTGGGGGGCGGCTCGGGCTGGCTGCTCGTCGTGCCCGCGATCCTGACGATCGTCGGCGCGCCGGTGATCGAAGAGNNCGTTCCCGATCCCCCGCTGGCGCGCTCGCTGCACGCCTCGGTCGACATCGGCCAGATGATCCCCTCTGAGCTCTACGCGGCCGTGGCCCAGGTCCTGGCCTTCGTGTACCGAGTGGCCTCCAAGAAGAAGCAGGCACAGGCATGAAAAAAGATGGAACCCTCGGCAAGCTCCTCGGGCACAGCGACCTGATCGCGGCGGTCGGCGTCGTCCTCGCCACCCTGGCGGTCAAGACCCGGCGGCTGGGACCGTCGATCGTGACCCACGGGGCATTCAACGCCGTCGTCGTGCTCTGGTACACGGTGTCGCGATGAGCCGATGGCCGCGGGGTCCGTCCTTCACCGACGCGCTCGGTGCCTTTTTCGCCGTCGCGTGCGTGCTGCTCGTCACCGTCTGGGCGCTGCACCCCTCGCTCCTGCTCGCGAACACGACCACGGCCGGCGGCGACACCGGCGCCCACGTCGCGCTGCCGTGGTTCCTTCGGACTCAGCTCCTCGCGCACGGCCACCTCACGGGGTGGTACCCCGGATGGTTCGACGGCTTCCCGGTGTACACCTACTACTTCGTCCTCTCGGACCTCCTCGCGGCGATCGGGTCCTACGTGGTGCCCTACGCCGTCGCGTTCAAGCTGACCACGGTGTTCGGGTCCCTCCTGCTTCCGATCTGCGCCTACGCGATGGGCCGGCTGTTCTCCCTGCGCGCGCCGCTCCCGGCCTGCCTGGCGGCGAGCACGCTGCCCTTCCTCTTCGACACGTCGTTCACGATCCTCGGGGGCAACCTCTTCTCGACGCTCGCCGGGGAGTACGCGTTCAGCCTCGGGCTCGCGCTGTCACTCGTGGCGATCGGGCTCTTCGCGAGGGGCCTGCGGACCGGCCGGGGCGTGGTGGTGTCCTCGATCGCGCTCTCGGTGACGCTCGCCGCGCACATCCTCCCGTGGCTGTGGGCGCTGCTCGGGATCGCCCTGCTCTTGGTGATCGACCTGATGCCGGCACAGTTCGGGTTCCGCGACCCGCTGCCCGCGCCAGGCAAGGCTCCACTTCGCACGACGGGATCCTTCGCCGTCCGCGCCGGCGCGCTCAGCCTCGTGCTCTCCGCGTGGTGGCTGCTCCCGTGGGTCACGGGCCAGTCGCTCGCCATCTCCATGGGCTACGTGAACGACGGCGGCGACGGCGGGGCCTCGTACGCCTCGAAGCTCTTCCCGGGGGGCGACCACCTCATGATCGTGCTCGCCGTGGTGGGACTCGCCGTCGCCTGGGCCACCAAGTCGCGCTTCGGCGTGTGGATCACCTCGCTCACGGCGCTGGCCGCGTTCGCCTACGTCCTCGACCCCCAGGGGTCGCTCTGGGACGAGCGGCTCTTGCCGTTCTGGTTCTTCGGCGGCTGGCTCACATGCGGTTGGCTCTTCGGGGTGTGCGCCGCCGCGACGGTCCGGCGGAGCCGCCAGCGCGCCCGGGAGCGATGGATCGCCACCGTGCACGACGGCATGGGGCTCCGGCGCCTCCGTGTCCTGCCGCGGATGGGATGGCCCGCGGGACTGGGCGGCGCCGTGCTCGCCGGGGCGGTCGCCGTCGGCGTCGTCACCCCGCCGATCATGTCGATCGTGCCGCGAACGCTGCTCACGTCGATCGGGATCACACCGGGGGCGAACGAGGTGCCCGTGTGGTCCGCGTACAACTACACGGGCTATCAGGGCGTGGCCGGCTGGTCGAGCTACAACAAGGACTGGAGCGAGTACCACGCGATCATCACGATGATGCGCCGCGCTGGCTCCAAGTACGGCTGCGGCCAGGCGATGTGGCAGTACGACGGCTCCGAGGGCGACTTCGGCACGACCGAGTCGCTGATGCTGCTGCCGTACTGGACGGGCAGCTGCATCGGCTCGATGGAGGGCCTGCTGTTCGAGTCCTCGTCGACCACCCCTTTCCACTTCCTCGACCAGTCCGAGCTCTCGCTCCGGCCCTCGGACCCCATGGTCGGCCTCCCCTACGGTCCGTTCGGCAGCCCGAACGTGTCGCTCGGGCTCCGGCACCTCCAGATGCTCGGTGTGCGCTACTTCTTCGCCTTCTCGCCCAAGATCGTGAAGGCAGCGACCCGCAGTGGCATCGCCATCCCGATCGCAACGACCGGCCCGTGGCGCTACAGCGACCACGTCCGCACCTGGCACCTCTTCCGCATCAAAGACGCTCCTGTCGTCATGGCGCTCCCGGACCTGCCCAACGTCGTGACCACGCTCGGGTCGCGCAGCGCCTGGCAGTCCGCGAGCGTCTCGTGGTGGCTCGACCCAAGGCAATGGCGCGTCGTGCTCGCCCAGTCGGGGCCCCCGTCGTGGCCGAGGACCAAGAACTCGCTGCACACGCGGCTCGTGCGCACGCCCAGGGTTCGCGTCACCCAGGTCCGCGAGTCCGTGTCGTCGGTGAGCTTCCACGTCGACCGGATCGGCGTGCCCGTCGTGGTCAGGATCAGCTACTACCCGAGGTGGCAGGCGACGGGGGCGGCAGGTCCCTGGCGCGTCAGCCCCAACCTCATGGTCGTCGTCCCCACCTCCCACGACGTCGTGCTCACCTACGGCGGCACGCTCGCGACCACGCTCGGCTCGACCCTGACGGTGATCGGCCTCGCGGTGTGCGTCCTCGCCGCCATCCTCGGGCGCCTGCGCCGCCGCCGAGCGCCACTTGCCCGCTGAGGCCTCCTGTGACACGCCGCTGAACTTGCTTCGAATTTCACGGATCACCCAGAGTTCACCTCCAAGACACACCGGCGCCGGGGCGAGTTCATAGGGGTTTCCTACGGTTCGCCTGACGCAGGGCAGGGGATTCCGCCAAGAGCAATGCGATCGGGAACTGACGTCACCAGAAAGCCCACTCACGACACTCTTCCTTGGAGGTAGAGCATCACATGAGACTCAAGACACGTGTTGCCGTCACGGCTGCGGCTGTTGTCGGAACCGCAATCGGACTGGTCGCTCCGGCACTTGCTGTGGGAGGGGACCCGTACTTCAAGACCGACACCCAGTCGGCGGTCGCGACTATCGGCGGTGCCGGATCAACGTTTGCGGCGCCTCTTCAGCAGAGTGCGATCACGGCATATCTCGCGCGCAACGGCAACGCGACCATCAACGCCTACCAGGCGGTCGGTTCTGGCGCCGGCGAGGCTGACGTCATCAAGGCCGCGACGACGGGGATCAACTGGGGCGGCACTGACGTCCCAATGACGGCCGCGGACATCGCAAAGAACTGTTCATCCGGCTGCCCCACGGTGGCGAGCTTCGTGCAGGTGCCGATCGGCCTCGGTGGAGAGGGCATCACCTACAACGTCAGGGGCCTCAAGACCGGCCTCAAGCTCAACGGCACGATCCTTGCCGAGATCTACAACGGCAAGATCACAACGTGGAATAACAAGGCCATCAAGAAGCTGAACCCCACCTTCAAGTTGCCAGGCTCAAAGATCATTCCCGTTTTCCGCTCGGACTCCTCGGGTACGTCGTACATCTTCACCGACTTCCTCGCGACGTCCACGAGGAGCACGGTGGGCCACGGACCCTGGCCATACGCGGCGACGAAGTCGGAGATCAGCACGTACGCTGGCACCCCGGCATACGGCGTGGGCGCAGCCCACAATGCCGGCGTTGCGTCCGCTGTTGCTAACACAGCGAACTCGATCGGCTACGTGGAGTACAGCTACATCCTGTTGAACAAGAAGCTCGCTGGCTCGGTGGCGACGATCCTCAACGCCAGCGGAAAGTACCTGGCACCGAGCATCAAGGGCATTGCGACTGACGCCGCGGCGAAGCCGCATGTGAGCGCGACGAGCTTCTCCATCGTGTTCGAGAAGGGCGCAGCTGCATATCCGATCGCCGGCTACACCTGGGCCGTCGTGTGGAAGCAGCAGAACGCGACGGACACGAACACGGCCAACAATTCGGTCGCTTCAACGACCGGAATCTTGCTCGTGAAGTATCTCGACTGGCTGGCCCACACGGGCACTACAGGCGACCTCGGTGGACAGCACTTTGCGGCAGAAGACGGGTACGTCGCGCTCCCAGCGAACATCCAGTCACTTGCGACAGCGACGCTGCTGCAGGTCGTGAACGCAGGCAATCACAAGCTGCTCTAAGTCGAATCGTCAGAAGTAGAAGCACAGCATGTCAACGGGGCCGATCACTGAGTCGGCACCAGGAGTAGCACCGGAGGGCCGGGCCCCAGGGCGCGTCAAGCGTCCGCGGGCCCGGTCCGATGGCGCGTACTGGGGCATCCTCTATGGAACGACGCTCATCTTCGTCGTGGTCTGCGCGACCTTCCTCGTCACTCTCGTCACCAGCTCGTTCTCGGCATGGGGTCACTCTGGCCTTGGGCTGATCACTGGGACCACCTGGAACCCGGACAAGCAGCTGTACGGGGCACTGCCTCTCATCATCGGAACGCTGGTGACCTCGGCCATCGCCCTGGTGCTCGCGGTCCCGCTTGGGGTTCTGGTGGCGGTGGCACTCGTCCACCTGGTGCCGCGCCGGCTCCGGACACCCATGTCGTCTTTCGTGGAGCTCTTGGCGGCCGTGCCGAGCGTGGTTTTCGGGGGAGTTGGCTTTCTGGTGCTCGCTCCCTACTTCCAGCAGCACTTCTACCCATGGCTGCAATCAACGACGCATAGTTTTGGACCCTTCTCCGGCACGTTCTCCACGACCTCGATCCTGCTTGCCGGGATCGTGCTCTTCGTCATGGTGCTTCCCACCATCGTCGCGTTCTCGCGCGACGCGATCGCAATCGTGCCAGAAGAGCAGATCGAGGGAGCCATGTCCCTCGGCGCAACGAGGTGGCAGACCTTGTGGAAGGTCGTACTTCCCTCTGCACGCACCGGCATTACAGGTGCCGTGACACTTGCCGCAGCTCGAGCGCTCGGTGAAACGATCGCCGTCGCGATGGTCATTGGGAACTACTTCAAGGTCCCGCACTCCCTCCTGCAAGGTGGGACGACGCTTGCGTCCGCACTCGCGACGCAGTGGGACGGGGCGACCACACTCACGATCTCGGCACTCGGCGCACTTGCGGTCATCCTCATTGCGATTACAGCCGGCGTAAACTATGCAGGGCGCAGTCTGCTTCGACGCGCCAATCAAGGCGCAACGCTATGAGCGTCACAACGGGCATTGGCGAGCTTCCGGCCGACCCCATCCTCGAGCGTCGGGCGCTCATCCAATCGATCGCCCGCGGGTCGTTGGCAAGACGCGCCGTCGTCTCCAGGCTGATGCTGGGTGTCTGCGGGCTTGCGTTCCTCGCCGCATCGACAGTGCTCGTCTGGATCGTCTACCTCCTTGTCGCCAAGGGCTTTCACTGGATCAGCATCAACTTCTTCACGCAGGACCCTCTAACGCCGACCGTGTTCCAGCAGAATCTCCTCGGTGGCATCCGAAATGCCATCCGGGGGTCGATCGTCATCGACGGGATCGCGCTCGTTATCGCCATACCGGTCGGGATTGTGGCAGGCCACCTCCTGGCGGTGTCCGAGAACGTCTTCGCGAACGCAGTGCGGTCGACGGCAGAGGTAATGACGGGATTGCCCTCGATCCTCTTTGGGATCTTTGTGTACGAGTTCATGATCATCAGATTCCACTCCCATTTCTCGGGTTTCCTTGGTGGCCTCGCCCTCACCATGATCATGGTGCCGGTCATCATGAAGGCGTCCGAGATCTCATTTCGTGCCGTCCCCGCGTCCATTCGGGAAGCTGGACTGTCGCTTGGACTCTCCAAGGGTGTCGTGGCGACTCGGATCGTCACGCCGGCTGCAGCCCCTGGCTTGCTCACCGCGGTCCTACTGGCCACGTCCCGAGCCGTAGGTGAGACGGCGCCACTCATCTGGGTCATCGGCAACAACTACGTGGCTACCTGGAGTCCCTACAAGCAGCAGACCGCGATCCCAATTGCGATCTACAACGGAATCCTGAACGGGGCATCTCCGCTGCAGCAGGCCTACGCGTGGGGAAGTGCACTGTTCCTTGTCGCGGTCGTACTATGCATGAATCTGGGCAGTCGACTACTCGCCGCATTCCTACGACGCGAAAGGCACTAGAAGTGGACTCTGCAATCACCGTACCTACGCCGAGCGGAGCGATGACGACTGGCGACGTCGAGGATCCGCGGCTGGGTGCGATAGCGATGCGCCTGAAGGACGTTTCGGTCTCGTTTCACGGCCGGATGGCTGTGCGAGACGTGTCATTTGAGGTTCCCGACAAGCGGGTGACCGCCCTGATCGGACCTTCAGGTTCAGGTAAGACGACGCTGCTGCGAGCGCTCAATCGTCTGCACGACGTTACGAGGGGAGCGAAGGTCGAAGGCGAGATCTTGCTCGGTAACACGAATCTCTATTCGCGGGAGATTCACCCGACGCTGACTCGCATGCGAGTTGGAATGGTCTTCCAGCGACCGAATCCGTTCCCCACGATGTCAATCTTCGACAATGTCGTGTCAGGGCTTCGCTTCAACGGCGTTCGAAAGCGTGCGGTGCTCAACGAAGCGGCTGAGTCAGCCCTGATCGCGGCCGCACTCTGGGACCGTGTCAAGGACCGCCTCAAGATGCATGCTTCGAGCCTGTCCGGCGGCGAGCAGCAGCGGCTGTGCATCGCGCGGGCGCTCGCCGTCGAGCCGGAAGTCCTCTTGATGGACGAACCCACGTCAGCACTGGATCCAGTATCGACGCAGCGGATCGAAGAACTCCTGAGTGAGCTCAAGGCGAGAGTCTCGATTGTGATCGTCACCCACAACATGCAACAGGCAGCGAGGATCTCGGACCTCTGCGTCTTTCTCTTGATGGGCGACGACGGCGCTGGCGAGCAGATTGAAGTGGCTCCCACACAAAAGCTGTTCACCGATCCAACTGATCGGCGGACCCTCGACTACATACAGGGACGCTTCGGCTGAGTCAGCCCGCTCCGAGCGCCGACACCACCGCACGCACGAGCATCGTGCCCGTCTCGTCTTCCGAGCTCGTGCCCGTCTCGAGCACGAGGTCCGCCCGGTCTGGCGGCTCATAGGGGTCGTGCACGCCGGTCATGTGCGCGACGCTGCCCTCCCGGGCGCGGCGGTAGAGGGACTTGGGGTCGCGAGCTTCGCAGACATCGAGCGAGGCGGCGACGTGCACCTCGAGGAAGCCGACGGATTGCTCGAAGTGCCTGCCCCGCACGCGGTCTCGCGCCGCTCGTCGCGGTGACACGAGACTCACGACAACGACCGCGCCCTGGCTCGCGAGCAGGAGCGCAACCTCGCCAGCTCGCCGGACGTTCTCGTCGCGGTCTGCGTCGGAGAAGCCGAGGTCCGCGCTCACGCCGCGTCGCAGGGTGTCGCCGTCGAGCGACGCCGTGAAGACACCAGCCTCTTCGAGGTTCGCGAGGAGATAGTCCGCCGAGGTCGTCTTGCCCGCGCCGGGCAGGCCAGTGAGCCACACGGTGAGCCCGCGCTTCCCCCGAGCGTCCGACATCGCCTTATGATGCCATGCGAGCGGCTCGTGCTCGTTCTGCGTCGATTGACGCGGTGAGTAGCCTGCACGCGTGGCGCAGCTGGACGCGATCTTCAAGGCCTACGACGTCCGCGGCACGTATCCCGACCAGCTCGATGAGCAGACCGCCAAAGCCATAGGCGCCGCGTTCGCGACGTTTGCCAAGTCGCCGCGGATCGCCGTCGCGCGCGACATGCGTCCCTCGGGCGTCGCGCTTGCGAGCGCGTTCGAAGCGGGCGCGCGAGCTTGCGGGAGCGAGGTGATCGACCTCGGGATGGGCTCGACGGATTTCTGCTACTTCGTCTCGGGCCACCTCGACGCGCCCGCGGCGATGTTCACCGCGTCGCACAACCCCGCCCAGTACAACGGGATCAAGCTGTGCCTGTCAGGTGCGCGGCCCGTGGGCGAGGAGAGCGGTCTGAGGCAGATCAAAGCGCTGACTGAGCAGTTCCTCGAAGACCCGCCTCGCGGCGAGCCCGCGCCCACCAGCTCGATGGACCTGCTCGAGATTTGGGCCGACCACGTCCGGGGCTTCGTGGACACCGCCGTGCTGCGCCCGGTGCGCGTCGTGGCGGACACGGCGAACGGCATGGGCGGGCTCGTCGCGCCCCTCGTGTTCGGACCGCTGCCCTTCAAGGTCGAGTACC
The DNA here is from genome assembly GCA_003135595.1 of Acidimicrobiaceae bacterium. Lineage (GTDB taxonomy): Bacteria > Actinomycetota > Acidimicrobiia > Acidimicrobiales > RAAP-2 > Palsa-459. The sequence goes on from PLCI01000135.1 coordinate 8,626, forward strand.
TCTTCCCCGAGCTCGACGGGACCTTCCCCAACCATCCCGCGGACCCGATCCAGCCGGAGAACCTGGTGGACCTCGTGGCCAAGGTGCGCGAGGTGGGCGCGGACGTCGGGCTCGCCTTCGACGGCGACGCCGACCGCGTGTTCCTGATCGACGAGACGGGCGCGGGCGTGTCCGGGTCGCTCACGACCGCGCTCGTGGCGACCTCGATGCTCAAGTCGCACCCCGGCTCGACCGTGCTCTACAACCTCATCTGCTCGAAGGTCGTGCCCGAGACCGTGGCCGCCCTCGGCGGAACCGCGGTCCGCACGCGGGTGGGCCACAGCTACATCAAGCAGGTCATGGCAGAGACCGGCGCGGTCTTCGGCGGGGAGCACTCGGGGCACTACTACTACCGCGAGAACTTCCGCGCGGACTCCGGGATCATCACCGCACTCGTCGTCCTCGAGCTCATGAGCAAGGCCGAGGCGCCGCTGTCCGAGTTGGTGGCCCCCTTCCGCCGCTACGCCGACTCGGGCGAGATCAACACGGCGGTCAAGGATCCGAACGCGGCCGTCGAGTCCATCGCCGCGACGCTCGGCGGCACCGGGCCCGCGCTCGACCGCCTGGACGGGCTGACCGCGGACTACGGCGACTGGTGGTTCAACCTGCGGCCATCCAACACCGAACCGCTGCTCCGCCTCAACATCGAGGCGCCTGACGCCGCGTCGCTCGCAGAACACACCACCACCGTGCTCGCGCTCATCGAGGCGTGCAGCGAAAGGAGTTGACCATGCCGTTGCAGCCGCTGCTCATCGAGGTGCTCGCAGACCCCGTGGACAAGGGGCCGTTGCTGTACTTCGAGAGCCGAGACCTCCTGTACAACCCGCGCCGGAAGGTGGCCTACGCCATCTCGGGTTCGATCCCGGTGATGCTGCCCGACGAGGCGCGGGCGGTCGACGACGCCGAGCACGACGACCTGATGGCGTCGGCGTCGGACGCACAAGAGACGGGCTCGGGTCACAGGCGCACCTGAGTTCGGCCTCGAGCTAGCTGCTAGCGGAGGCGCTCGACGACCATGGCCATGCCCTGGCCGCCGCCCACGCACATCGACTCGAGACCGAACGTGGCGTCGGCGTCCTCGAGCGCGTTGAGCAGCGTGGTCATGATCCTCGCCCCGGTCTGCCCGAATGGGTGGCCGAGGGCGATGGCCCCGCCGCGCACGTTGAGCTTGTCCCAGGGGATCCCAAGGTGCCGTGCCGACGGGATGACCTGGGCGGCGAACGCCTCGTTGATCTCCACGAGGTCAATGTCGTCGATCGACATGCTCGCGCGACGCAGCGCCTGGCGGCACGCCTCGACCGGACCGAGTCCCATGATCTCGGGGTTGAGCGCCGACACCCCCGAGCTCACGATCCGCGCGAGCGGCGTGATGCCGAGGTCGCGCGCGCGGGTGTCGCTCATCACGACGACCGCGGCCGCCCCGTCGTTGAGGGGGCACGCGTTGCCCGCCGTCACGCGGCCGCCCTCCCGGAAGACGGGCTTGAGCGAGGCGAGGCCCTCGAGCGTCGTGTTCGCCCGCGGGCCGTCGTCGCGGCTCACGACGGTGCCGTCCGGCAGCGTCACCGGGATGATCTCGCGCTCGAAGAAGCCGTTGGACTGGCTCTCCACGGCCCTCGTCTGGGACAGGAGGGCGAACTCGTCCATCTCCTCGCGGGTGACCTTCTCGTACTCGGCCACGTTCTCGGCGGTCTGGCCCATGGCGATGTAGACGTCCGGCATGCCCTCTAGTGGCGCCCACGGCTCGCTGGCTGCCGGGGCACGCGCCTTGGTGCGAGCCTCGGCGTCGGCGAACGCGGCGTTGTGCGTGCCGGTGTCCGAGGCGCCGTGGCGGTAGCGCGAGACGGTCTCCACGCCGGCGGCGACGAACACGTCGCCCTCGCCTGCGCGGATCGCGTGCGCGGCCATGCGGATCGTCTGCAGCGAGCTCGAGCAGTACCGGTTGACCGTCACCCCGGGCACGTCGATGCCCGCGAGCAGGGCCGCGACTCGCCCGACGTTGAAGCCGGACTCGCCACCGGGCTGCCCGCAGCCCATGATCACGTCCTCGACCTCGTTGGGGTCCAGCGCGGGGATCGACTCGAGCACCGTGCGGATCGTGAGGGCCGCGAGGTCGTCGGGCCGGCAGTCCACGAGCGATCCCTTGTTCGCCCTCCCGATCGGCGTGCGCCCGGTCGCGACGATCACTGCCTCAGCCATGTGAGCCCCCTTCGACGTCGCGGCGCGACGCGGCGAGCATATCGGTGGCCGCGCGAGAGCCCCTGGGGCTCAGGCGCTCGCCGCCAGCCACGCGGTCATCTCGCTGCGGTGCCTCGCGTAGTCCATCTTCCCCGCGGGCGTCCGGCCGATCGTGTCGACGACGCGCACGCGGCGCGGCGCCTTGTAGTGCGCGAGCCGCTCCTTCACGTGCGCGATCAGCTCGGCCTCGTCGGGCGACGTCCCGGGCCTCGGCTCGACGACGGCCATCACGACCTCGCCCCAGCGCTCGTCGGGCACGCCCAGGACGCAGGCGTCGCGCACCGAGGGGTGCGTCTTCAGCACCTCTTCGACCTCCTCGGGGAAGACCTTCTCCCCGGCGGTGTTGATGCACTGGTTGCCTCGCCCGAGCAGCTGGATGGACCCGTCGGCACGCACCCTCGCCCAGTCGCCCGGCACGGAGTACCGCGCGCCGTCGAGCACGAGGAACGTCGCCGCGGTCTTCTCGTCGTCCTTGTAGTAGCCGAGCGGCAGCCGCCCGCCGAGCGCGAGCCGTCCCGCGACGTCGCTGCCCGGGACCACGTCGGTGCCGTCCTCTGCGATGACCCGGACGTCCTCGCCGAGGGTGAACTCGGCCGTCGCCCGCGTCGAGGAGGCACCGACGACCGAGTTGCCCATGCCGAGCGCCTCGGACGAGCTGAACGCGTCGACGAGCAGCATGTGGTCGTTGAACTCCAGGAGACCCTGCTTGACCGCCTCGGAGAACATCGCGCCCGACGAGATGATGCCGTTCAGCGACGCGATGGTCGCGCCGCTGCCCCGCGCGCGCAGTGCCTCGAGCATCGGGCGGGCGAACGGATCGCCCACGATGACGACGACGTTCGCCTGCGTGGCCTCGATGGTGTCGAGCAGCTCGTCACCACTGAAGCGCCGCGACGCGAGCAGCACGAGCGTGCCGCCCTCGGCCAGGCACTCGATGGAGCTGAACAGCCCCGTGCCGTGCATGAGCGGGCACGCGGGCACGATGGTCGCGGTCGGGCCTTGTGCGACGAGCTCGGCGACCGCGCGAAGGGGCGCCTCGAGGTCGTAGCGGCGCACGCCGCCCTGGTTGAGCCTGCGGAACAGGTCGTCCTGGGGCCACATGACGCCCTTCGGCATGCCGGTGGTCCCGCCGGTGTACAGAAGGATTAGGTCCTCGCCAGACCGCTCGAAGGTGGTCCGCACCGCGCGTGGGGCAGCGAGCGACTCGTAGGGCTCGGCCCAGGGAGGGCACGGCGCGGTGCCGTCGTCGACGTGGACCCAGGTCGCGACGCCCTCGCACCTCGCTCGCAGCGTCTCGAGCCGCTCGGTGAAGGTCCCGTGGAAGACGATGGTGGTGCAGTCGGCGTTGTCCCACAGGTACGCGAGCTCGTCGTCGCCGTAGCGGTAGTTGGTGTTGACGGGGACCAGGCGCGCGTAGAGCGAGGCCATCGCGGCCTCGGCGTACTCGGGCGAGTTGTAGAGGTAGATGCCGACCTTGTCCTGGTCGACCGAGCCCCGGTCGCGCAGGGAGACGCCGAGGGCGTCGACCCGCGCCAGCATCTCGCCGTAGGTGACGAGACGGTCGCCCTGGCGGATGGCCACGGTGTCGGGCTGGGTGAGCGCCACCTGCTCGAAGACGTCTGCGAAGTTCCAGTGCTGCACCTTGCCTCCTCGGGTTCGACACGATACCCAGCGTTAGGCTGCGCCTCGCATGACCGAAGATCGCGAGGTGCTGCGTAGCGAGGTGCGCGAATGGCTCGTGGCCAACCCCGCTCCGAGCGGCACCCAGCTCGCCGAGCGGGGGCTCGTCGCGCCGCACTGGCCAAGCCCCTGGGGACTCGGCGCGGACCCTGCCGCGCAGCTCGTCGTCGACGAGGAGCTCCGTCGTGCCGGCGTCGCAAGGCCGCTCAACCCGATCGGCATCGGCTGGGCGGGGCCCACGCTGCTTGAGGGCGGGACACTGGCGCAGCAAGCCCGGTGGCTACCGGGGATCCTCTCGGGGACGGCGTTTTGGTGCCAGCTGTTCAGCGAGCCCGACGCCGGCAGCGACCTCGCGTCGCTGCGCACGCGCGCGGTCCGCGACGGGGACGAGTGGGTGGTCACGGGCCAGAAGATCTGGACGAGCTATGCCCACGTCGCGGCCTTCGGCATCCTGCTCGCACGCACCGACCCGGAAGCCGAGGCGCACCAGGGGATCTCGTACTTCGTCTGCCCGATGGACCTCGAGGGCATCACGATCCGGCCGCTCGTCGACATGACGGGCGACCACGCGTTCAACGAGGTGTTCTTCGACGACGTCCGCATCCCCGGTGACCACCTCGTGGGCGACGTCAACGGCGGGTGGCGACTCGCCAAGGTCACGCTCGGCAACGAGCGGGTGTCGCTGTCGGGCGAGGGCGCCCTGTGGGGGAGGGGACCCACCGCGGCGGACCTCGTCCAGCTCGCGCGCGGCCACGACATCTCCGCCCTGCATCGAGACGAGCTCGTCCGGGTCTGGTCTGAGGGCAAGGTCCTCTCGCTGCTTCGACAGCGGCTCGTCGCCGCGGCGCTCGAGGGCCGTCAACCTGGCCCGGAGGCATCCGTGCGAAAGGCGATGGCCGACGACCACGGCCAGCACGTGATGGGGCTCGCGAAGGACCTGGCGGGCACGTCCGGACTGCTCACCCAGTCCGGGCCTCTCGGGCTGAGCGGCAAGAAGGGCGCCGAGTGGCACCACGGCTTCCTCTACGCCCAGGCGCTCACGATCGGCGGGGGCACGTCTGCGGTGCAGCGCAACATCATCGCCGAGCGCGCGCTCGGGCTGCCCCGTGACGCTCCTGCCTGACGGCGCGCCTACTTGGACGTGACGATCACACGAGCGAAGTGCCCGCGGAGGCCCGCTGCGTTGAGCGCCGTCGCCTTGACCACGTAGGTCCGCCTCGCGCGCGCGCCCCGCAGCTGGCACGAGTTCGCGACCGTCGTGCACGTGAGCGTCGGGGTATGCGGGCTCGTCGCGATCACCCGGTACGACAGGATCGGCGAGCCGCCGTCGGACGTCGGTGGTCCCCACCTGACCACAAAGGATCCAGTGTGCGCTACGGCCGTCAACTTCGTCGGCGCAAAGGGCTCGGTGTCGGCGCCGCGCGTGAGGACCCTGTCGTCGAATGGGTACGCCACTTGCGTTGACGACCCCGCAGGGCTCGAGACGCCCGTCGACTCGCACAGTCCCTGCACCGGGCACACGATGGAGTCGAGCTCCGCGCCGCCGGATCGCCTGCCACCAGATCGAGGCATCGCGAGCAATGCGGCGTTCGACCACGTGGTGCCGGACAGCGTGTAGGCGGCCGGAAACTCGCCATCCTGGGCGGTGTTGCCCAGGCCCGCGTCGCCGTTGTCCACGGCCCCGACCGCGACGCAGGACGTCGTCGAGGCGCACGACACCGCGTTGATCGTGCCCGACCACGTGAGGGGCGATGCATAGCGATACCGCAGGATGGTGCCGCGCCAATGGCCCGCTGAGAGCCGCACGACGTAGGGGACCTGGCCCTGGGAGGTTGGCCCGGCGACACCCCCGGCGACGCATGATCCTGGCGCGGCGCAGTCGACTGAGCCGAGGGAGACCTGTGCGGAGCCCCGTGGTGCGAACACCGTCGGTGCGGACCACGTGCCCGCGGACTCGATCGTCGCGAAGCCGAGCGTAGGGCTCACCTCGGGCGGGCCCCCGAAGCCGCCGACGATCACGCAGGCGGTGGGGGAGGTGCAGGAGATCGAGCCGGGGTACGTGGACACCGCGCCGTGGACCTGGCTGCTCGACGGTGTCGGCAGGACCACCGACGCACCCCACGCCCCGCTCGTCTCGGTGTCGACGAACCCATGTGCTGGACCCTTCGCGGTCCCGGCCCATCCCGCCGCCACGCAGTCGGTGGGATGCGAGCACCACACCGTGTCGAGGCCACCGAGGCTGGTTCCCGCGGGAAGCGGGAGCCCGGTGGTGACTGCTCCCCACGTCCCAGCGGTCTCGACGGCGACGACGGGCTGCCAGGGGGTGGCCTTGAACCACAGCTCGCCGACGGCGGTGCAGTTGCCCGCGCTCGGACAGGAGATCGACGTGAGGCCCTGAACGAAGACGACTGGCTTGGCACCCGGCGGCAGGCTCAGTGCGACTGGTGTCGACCAGTGGCCTGACACCTCCGTGTCAGCTGCCGGCAGATACCGCCCCGACGCGTCGGTGTAGGCACCGATCGCGGTGCAGTCGCCGAGCCCCGAGCAGGACAGCTGGGAGTAGCCGAGGTTCGGCTTGGCCCCCCACGCATGGGGGACCGGCATCGAGACGGATGGGAAGAATCCAGGGACCGCGCCCGCCGACACCGGTGCACCGAGGAGCGCCAGCAGCGCCACGCCGACGATCGCGATCCTCCTCGCACGCGCCTTGTCGAGCACCCCGCCCCCTTTTTGTCGGCAACCGTAGGTGAGCCGCCGCAGCGCGCCGAGGACGCGGCTCGTGTCAGGAAGTGAGCGGCCCCGCGTCCCCGAAGCCCTGCCGCACCCCGGTGCCCGCACGCTGGGCGAGCTGGTCGGGCTCGAACAGCAGCCAGTACGCGTTGCGCGCGTGCTTGCGGCACCGGTCCTCGAAGACCGCGGCGAGCACCTCGGGGTCGTCGGCCTCGTCCTCGTGGACGAAGACCTCGAGGATCGGGGTGGACGTGAGCAGCTGGGCGAGCATGATCCCCTGGCTCGCCTCGTGGGCGCACTGCTTGTCGATCGGCGCGCCGCCGGGCATGCCGAGCGCAAGCACGATCTCGCATCCCTCACGCTCGATGAGCACCTTCGCCGCGACGGCGAGGTCCTTGAACCCCGGGACGGTGCGGCTCACGACCTCGAAGTCGGTCCCGTGGCCAGAGCACGAGGCCAGCTCGTCACGCGCCGCGGCACCCATGTCGAAACGGGCGAAGGTTGTGTCCACGACGCCGATCCGCCTCATGGGCGCTCCGGGTGCGCTGCCACCTGGCTCGCGATTGGAGCTCATGCACACAGTCTTGTCGATCACCGCGTCCCGCCGTGCACTGCGAAATGGCTCGCTGTTCGCGCGAGTGGTACGAATGCGTGACAACAAGGAGTGTGCGATGGCATGGGACTTCGAGACCGAGCCTGAGTTCGAGGAGAAGCTCGCCTGGATGCGCGAGTTCACCCGCGAGGAGATCTTCCCGATCGAGACCCTGGAGCTCTCCTACGAGGACGTGCTGAAGGTGATCGCGCCCCTCCAAGACGAGGTCCGGCGACGTGGGCTGTGGGCCGCGCACCTTCCTCCCGAGCTCGGTGGCCACGGCTTCGGACAGGTGCGCCTCGGGCTCATGCACGAGGTGCTCGGCCAGAGCCCCTACGGCCCGTTGGTGTTCGGCAACAACGCGCCGGACTCGGGCAACGCCGAGCTGCTCGCCGTCGGCATGGAGATGACCGACCGCCACGACATCCGCGAGCGCTGGCTCGACCCCCTGCTGGCAGGCACGATGCGATCGGGCTTCTCCATGACCGAGCCGCACACCGCGGGCAGCGACCCCAAGCTCTTGTCGACGACCGCGGTGCGCGACGGCGACGAGTGGGTCATCAACGGGCGCAAGTGGTACACGTCGAATGGCTCGGTCGCCGACATCCTGATCGTGATGGCGGTGACGAATCCCGACGCGCACCCCCACCCAGGGCTCGTCCATGTTCGTCGTGCCCGTGACG
>PLCI01000135.1:16654-35937 GCA_003135595.1 Acidimicrobiaceae bacterium
TTCACGCACGGGTCGCTCCTCGCCGAGAAGCAGACGGTCCAGAACTGGATCGCGGACTCTCGTGCCGAGATGCATGCCGCGCGGCTGATGACGCTCCAGGCGGCGTGGAAGATGGATCGCGAGGGTGCGGCGGCGGCGCGCGTCGAGATCGCGATGATCAAGTACTTCGGCGCCACGGTGCTCTACAACGTGATCGACCGCTCCCTGCAGGTCCATGGCTCGCTCGGGTACTCGACCGACCTGCCATTGGAGGCGATGTACCGCTGGGCGCGGGCCGCGCGCATCTACGACGGGCCTGACGAGGTCCACCGTCAGACCGTCGCGCGCCACACCCTGAAGGCCTACGAGGGCAGCGAGGTGCCGACCGAGTTCATCCCCGCCCGCGCGGAGCGCGCTCGGGAGAAGTTCGCCGAGGCCCTCGAGCTCCTCACCGCGGCGAACGCCTAGCGCGTCTTGCGCGCTTCGGCACGTACGTAGGACCGGCCTTCAGTTACGCGGGACCGACCAGCGCGGGACGATCGCTGAAGCCGAGCGCGGCCTCGAACGCCGCGGCACTGCGCAGGACGAGGAGGTCCGCGTGCTGGGGCCCGACCAGCTGGAGCCCGACGGGCAGGCCAGCTCCGGTGAGGCCCGCGCAGACGGTCGCGGCGGGGTTGCGCGTCATGTTGAACGGATACGTGAACCGCACCCACGCGACGTCCTGGGTGCCGTTGACCACGCCGAGTACGCCGTCGCGCTCGTGGGGCGCGGGTGCCGCTGTCGTCGGCGTGCACAGGAGGCGGACGTCTCTGAAGAGCTCGACGAGCCGCAGGTTGAGTCGGTGGAACTCGTCGTAGGCGCGCACGATGTCGACGCCGCTCACGGTCGCGCCGTGCTCGGCGATCGCGCGCAGCTGGGGGTGGAGCTCGGCGTAGCGGGGGTGGTCGGTTCTCTCGCCGAGGTCCCTCGCGTGACAGGCCGCGACGACGTCGAGCCACGCGAGCACCGGATCGGACTGGAAGACGTCGGGGACCTCGACGACGTCGACACCGAGGCCCTCGAGCACGCCGAGCGCGCGCTCGCAGGCGCCCAGCACCTCGTCGTCGACCGGGGCGTAGCCGAGGGTCGGGGACCACGCCACGCGGATCGGCAGCCCAGGGGTGGCGACCGCGTCCAGCCACGACGCCTCGGGCCGCGGTATGGACGAGAGGTCGTCCTGCTCGGGACCCACGACCGCGTCGAGCGCGAGGGCGACGTCATGCATCGACCGGGCCATCGGGCCCTTGGAGGAGAAGTGCAGCCAGCCGGGGGGACGCGGGCCACCCGCGGGCACCCTGCCGAACGACGGCTTGAATCCCGAGAGCCCGCAGAGCGCCGAGGGGATCCTGATCGAGCCGCCGCCGTCCGAGCCGGTCGCGAGCGGGACCATGCCAGACGCGATCGCCGCGGCCGAGCCGCCCGACGAGCCGCCGGCGGAGTGCTCGAGGTTCCAGGGATTGCGCGTGAAGCCGAAGACCGCGTTGGTGGTGCACGCGGTCCAGCCGTACTCGGGCGTGTTCGTCTTGCCGACGACGACGCAGCCGGCGCGCCGGAGGCGCTCGACGAGGTGCGAGTCGCGCATCGAGGGCGTGGCGTCGGCCTCGAGCGGCGAGCCGTAGGTCGTCGGGAATCCCGCGGCGTCCTCCAGGTCCTTCACGCCGATCGGCACGCCCGCGAGCGGGCCGGGATCCGAGCCGGCCGAGATCATGGCGTCGACGGCGGCGGCCTGCTCGATGGCGCGCTCCTCGTCGACCGCGACGAACGCGTTGACCGCGCCGTTGCGCTCGCGGATCACCGAGAGCGCGAGCTCGGTCGCCTCGCGCGCGGTCCAGTCGCCCTCTCGGACGCGACGCGCGACCTCGCCGGCGGCGACGTCGTAGAACGAGTCGGTCGCCATCGGCTAGCGGCTCGGCGCGAGGCCACGAACCGCGTCGCGGAGCTCCACGCCGAACGGCACGATCGCGATCGCGGGGATCGTGATGCCCGCCTCGCAGTACGCGAGGACCTGCTCGCGGCACGACGCCATGGACCCGTGGAGCACGAGGGCGTCGGTCACCGCGTCGGGGATCACCTCGAGGGCGCCCTTGCGGTCGCCCGCTGCCCACGCGTCCCACATCGGCTGGAGCAGCTCGCCGCGGCCGAGCCACCTATGGAACGCCGCGTAGGCCTCGACGTTGAGGTAGGCCGCGATCATCCGTCGGCCGACGTACCGAGCGGCGTCGGCGTCCTCGCTCGGGATCACGAAGATCCTGGCCGCCAGCTGCTTGTCCGGACCGACCTCCTTCGCACAGGTGGCGACGTCGTCGGCCGCGAGCCAGTTGAGGATCGCGCCGTCGGCCTCGGTGCCGGCGAGCCGCAGCATGCCGGGCCGGAGCGCGCCGAGGAGGATCTCGGGTGGCACCGCGGGCGGGCGCGCCATGCGGTAGCCGCGGACGGTGAACGAATCGCACTCGAAGGTCACCTTCTCGCCGGTGAACGCCTCGTGGATGAATCGCAGGACGTCACGGGTGCGTGAGTACGGGTGCTCGTAGGGGATGCCGTTCCAGCGCTCGACGACCGGCTGGCTCGAGGCACCGAGCCCGAAGGTGAAGCGCCCGGGCGCAGCCTCTGCCATCGCGGCGACGGACTGGGCGAGCAGCGCCGGCCCGCGCGTGAACGCGGGCGTGACGGCGACGCCGAGGTGCAGCCTCGGCTCCCACGCAGCGGCGAGTGCGAGGGGCGTGAACCCGTCGGCACCGTCGACCTCCGCCGACCACACGTCGGTGTAGCCGAGGTCGGCGAGCTCGGTGTACCAGGACCGGTGCTCGGCGAGCGTCACGCCGTCGAAGGGAATCGTGATGCCGTAGCGCGGTGCGGTCATCGCCGCAGTGTTTCACCGCACGCGGGCTCGTGCCAACACGGCGGGCGTCCCGCTCGGAGCGAATGACGGGCCTAGTGCGCCTGTGCGAGCTCCCCGCCGTCCACCGGTCGCGGGGTCGACGCCGGCACGCTTGGTGCTGCGGTCTCCGGGTCCATCGCGTGGTGCAGGACCGCAGCCAGTGCACCGCCGATGAGCGGCGCGACGAGGAACAGCCAGACCTGGTGCATCGCGAGCCCGCCGAGGATGACCGCTGGCCCGAGCGAGCGAGCGGGGTTGACCGAGGTGCCGTCGACGCCGATCCCGACGAGGTGGACCAACGTGAGCGTGAGCCCGATCACGAGCCCCGACGTGGCCGTCATCCCTCGTTTGGAGGTGACGGCGAGGATGACGTAGACGAAGATCGTCGTGAGCACGATCTCGATGATGAAGGCGCCCGCCCAGTCGATCCTGATCATCGACGCCGAGCCGAACCCGTTGGCACCGAGCCCGGTGCTCTGCTTCGAGTACGTCGGCGAGCCGCGGAGCGTCCCCCACAGGGCGAGCGCGCCGAGGATGCCGCCGACGAACTGCGCGCACCAGTACCCGAGCGCGCGCATCGGGTCGATGCGCCTGGCGATGAGCATGCCGAGCGTGACGGCGGGGTTCACGTGGGCGCCCGAGATGGGCCCGATGGCGTAGGCGAGGCCCATGAGCACGAGCCCGAAGGCGAGCGCGGTGGCGATGACGCCGGACGCTTCCGAGAAGCCCGAGGAGGGGAATCCGAACATCTGGGTCGCGGTGCCGCACCCGACGTAGACCAGGACCGCAGTCCCGATCAGCTCCGCCAGCAGCCTGCGAGTCATGAGGCTCCCTGCTCCAATACCTCTGGAGCAGGCTACGAAGTCGCGACGCTTAGAGCGTGGACCCCTTCGCGATCGTGAACTGGTCGTCGAGGAACGACGCGGCTCGCTCGACGGCGATGCGGGCGTCCTCGAGCACCTCGGGCATCGAGAAGAAGCCGTGCATCTGTCGATCGAAGTGCAGCTCGTCTACGGTCACGCCCGCGGCGCGCAGCTTCGCTGCGTACTCGCCGCACTCGACTCGCAGGGGGTCGTACTCGGCGGTGATCACGAGGGCCGGCGGGCTCGCCGCCAGCGTGGCGCGGTCGGCGAACATCGGGCTCACGAGCGGGTCGTGCAGGTCCGCGTCGCCGACCTGTTGGAAGAAGAACTCGATCCCGTCGGCATCGAGGAGGTAGCCCTCGGCGTGATCGAAGTGCGCCCGCCGCTCCGCGCTGAGATCACAGCCGGGATACACGAGGACCTGGGCACACAGCCCCGGGACCCGCTGGGCGGCAACCGCGGCGAGGTTGCCGCCGGCTGAGTCGCCCCCGACGGCCACGCAGCGGGGATCCGCGTCGAGCTCGGCGGCATGCTCGAGGCACCACGCGGCCGAGGCGACCCCGTCTTGCTGCGAGGCGGGGAACGGGTGCTCGGGGGCGAGTCGGTAGTCGACGCTGATGACGCGGCACCGCGCGGCGACCGCGAGTCGGTCAACCTCATTGACCGCGGTCGACGGGCTGCCGATCACCCAGCCGCCGCCATGGAACCAGACCACCAGCCCGTCGTCGCACGACGGCGGCGTGAACGACAGGGCCGGCAGCTCGCCCACGGCGATCGACTCCACCTTGCACTGGGTCTCGGTGGTCCCCACCTGGCCGATGAGCTGGGCCCATCCCTCCCGCACGGCCGAGACCGTCAACGGCGGGGCGTCCTTGCGGACGGACTGGACGAGGTCGTTGATCTGAGCGGTCACCGGGTCGAGCGCCATGTCGCCTCCGTGGTCGCGGCACGGGTGCACCGCTTGCGCGAAGCGTACGCCGAGATGCCATGATCCCCGGGCCAGTTGCCCGCTCCCTCGAAGGGGCCCCGCGCAGAGTCGCCATCGTCTCCGTGCCGGTCACCGACCAGGATCGCGCGCTGGCTTATCGTCCTACCTCGGCTTCGAGGTGGTCGAGGAGGCGTAGATGGGCCCGACGACGCGCTGGGTCCAGCTCGGCAGCGGTGACGAGTTCACCACGCTCACGCTCACGAAGTGGTTCGAGACAATGCCCGCAGGGTCGATCGCCGGTCTCGTGATCGACGTCGACGACCCCGACGCGACGCGAGCGAAGATGCTCGCCGACGACATCGAGTGCTCCGAGCTCGAGGACCAGCCGTGGGGCAGGTACTTCGCGGCGAAGGACCCCGACGGCAACGGTCTCGTCATCGCCAAGACGACCCTGGGGGACTCACGGCCTTCCTGAGGCGCCACGCTCGGCGAACACCATGATCTCGCCGGTGTAGATGGCTACCCACACGCGTCCGGTCACCGGGTCGTAGGCGGTCCCGACAGGGTGCTGGCCCGTCGGCACGGTCTGGAGGACCCTGAGGTCCGACGCCCGCAGCATCGTCATGGTGTTCGAGAGGTAGTTGACGACGTACAGCGTCGTGCCATTCGACGAGATCGCGAGCGAGCGGCATTCCGCTCCGGTGTGGACCATGCCGAGGACGCGACCCGTGGATCGCAGGATCTTCACGACCTCGCCCGGCTGGTTGAGCGTCACGTAGAGGAACTGGCCATTGGGGCTGATGACGACGTGGCGCGGATTGGAGCCGGTCGTGAAGTGGCCGACGACCCTGCGCAGGTCGAGGTTCACGACCGCGAGCGAGTCGCCACCCATGATCGCGACGTACGCGTAGTGCGAGTCCGGTGAGATCGCGATGCCCCGCGGATAGGGGCCGATCGGGATCCTCGCGACGTCGCGAAGGGTCCGCGCGCTCACGATCGACAGGTCGTAGGAGCACCAGTTGGTGGCGAGCACCCAGCGCCCGGACGGGGTCACGGTCACGTACTTCGGGACCCAGCCCACCTTCGCCACCCCGTCGATCGACAGGGACCTCAGCGAGACGCGATAGAGGTAGCTGTCGGTGTAGCCGTCGGCGACGCCGGTCGACGCCGAGCAGGTGTCCGAGCCCTCCGGTCCGAACCCGACGCCGTACATCGAGTAGTTGGACACCCACATGTGCGTACGGTCGGGGGCGACCGCGGCCTCGACCGGGGCGCCCTCGGAGACCCCGGGGTGGCCAGGGACGCCGAACCGAGCGAAGACGACCGAGTCCGGGATCGTGCGCCGCAGCCTCCCGTTGGAGCCGTAGACGGTCATCGTGTGGCGGTACATCATGTTCTGGGCGAAGACGAGACCGGTGTCCGTCGCGGCCACGGACTTTGGTGAGATGGCGCCGCTGATCACCTGGACGAGCCGCAGCGGCCGAGACCCCGGCGGCGGACCAGGCACGGTCGTCGTCGTCGTTGGTGCGCCACGCGCGGGCGTCGCCGAAGCGTCCGGCGCGCTCGCCGCCGAGATTCGGTGCGGGCCGCGGTGCGTGGCGACCGCCCACGCGCCGCCGCCAAGCAGTGCGGCGAGCACGATCGAAATGAGGGTGACGGACCGCGTCGCGGTCGCGTGCGTCCGCCTCGAGTGCGTGCCTTGCCCCACGGCGCGACGCTACTCAGCGATCGGTCGATGACGCAGCGTCGACGCCGATTCAGTCGCCGATGGCCGCCGCGAGCGCCTCGAGCCACCCCCGCCGGTGCACGCGGTCTGGCTCCAGGTGGTTCCCCTCGGCCCACTCGTTCCAGGACTTGACGACAACGAGCTGCTGGCCGGGTGGGTTGAGCGCGGCGCGCGCCGACGCCTGGCGCACGTGGCGCGAGAACTTCTCCGGGCTCGAGTCGAGGACGACGGCGCCGCGACGTTGGGAGCGGGGGGTGTTGTCCCAGTTCGGGTAGATGCAGGGATGCACGACGCCTCGCAGCGACGTCGGATAGGACGACAGGTCGGTCGCGTAGCGGTACCGGCCAGGCCCGAACCACTCGGTGCTGGTGCGCAGCTTGTCGCGCACCCTCGAGGCGAGCGTGCGCTCAAAGGGGAAGGCAACGTGCACCGCCGCGTCGAAGCCGTCCTCGACGTGGCGCTCGTACTGGGATCCCCAGGCGCGCGTCTCGGCGAACGCGACGAGATAGAGGTCCCCGAGCCCCGCGTCCGATGCCAGCTTGCGCCACGTGTCGGTGAACCTCGCGGCGTCGGGGAGCTCTTGAGGGCGGAACACGGCGAACAGCGGCTTGCCGTCGACCCGGTAGTAGCGGGGGTCACCGAACGCATCGCGGAGGTGGTCGAAGTGTGCCCGGTCGTCGCCGTCGGGATAGGTCTGCTCGATCAGGATCCGGTCCGGTGCCCCGTGCCAGACGCCCGACCAGCTCTGGTTAGCCCAGCACAGGCAGAACGGCAGCGACGGCGAGCCGGTGCGCAGGACCTCGTCGAACGGTCGCTCGAGCAGTCGCCGCCCCGCGAACCAGTAGTGCCACCAGCAGAACGCCGTGACCCCGTGCGCCGCGGCGAGCGCGGCCTGGTGCTCTCGGACCTCGGGGACCCGCAGATCGTAGAACCCGAGCTCGCCCGGCAGGTCCGGCCGACGATGCCTGCGGAAGAGCGGGCGAGCCGCGGCGAGGTTGGTCCACTCGGTGAAACCGGGCTCCCACCACTCGTCGTTCTCGTCGATGGGGTGGAACTGTGGAAGGAACAGCGCGAGGACGTCCACGGTGCCCGCGACGCTACCAACGACGCCGGGTCCGGTCAGCGAAGCGACGGCGCGTCACTCAGCGCCTCAGGACCGACGAGTGGCTCGGGCGACCGCCCGTAGAGAGCTCCCAGGCCCGCGGCGTCGAGCATCGCGACGGTCTCGTCGAGCACGGCTCGCTGCACGTGCTCGAAGGTGCCGATCCACTCGCTTGGCGATCGCGGCGTGGTTCGCCGGAAGCTCGTCGAGGACGGCGCGTCCAGGCGATGCCGGTCGATGTCGAGGTTCCGCCACGCTGGATGGTGCGCGGCGAGGTGCGCGGTCACGCGATCGAGTGTCGAGTCGGGGAGCGTTACCAGGTGCTCGTAGGCGACGAGGAGCGCTCGGGTAACCGAGGGTGCACGAAGCGCGGCGCCGTGCAGCTCTGTCCATCGGCGCACCTCGCTGAGGAGCTGGTCCTCGACGGAGCCGAGGTGCGGGTCCGTCCACCCGAGGGCGACCGCGCTCAGTGCGATGGAGAGCGGGTGGCGCACGAGCACGACGATCGGGACGTGAGGGTGTCGCGCGGCGACGAGGTCGAGCAGTCCGATGGCACGGACGTCCTTCACCACGCGGCGCTTGACCACGTGGCAGTCGCAGAGCTGGTCGACCCACGCGCCGCGCACGCGGCCCCGCAGCGAGCGCTCGACCGCGTCCAGCTCGCCGCCCGGACCTGTCGGCATCGCTGCCACGGCAGCGGCCTCACCAGTCACGATGCCCGCGGGGAGGTTCGCCGGCTCGTAGATCAGGCGCGTGCCGGGTGAGCTCGCGAGCACCTCTGCGAGCAGCGTCGAGCCGCTGCGCTGCCAGCTGCAGATCCAGCTCGTTCGTCCTTCGTCACCGAGCACGTCGATGTGCGAGCCCCTGCGCCACGCGTCGCGCAGCTGTCGCCGACGCCACCGCGTCCAGTGCCGTGTCCGGGTGCTGACCGGGTCGCCCCTCATGCCCGATCCCGCGGGGCCGCTCGTCGCTCGGGCATGGCGGTGCGTCGCACCGCCATGCTCACCTGGTCAGGCGCGTGCTGATCGTCCTCAGTGTCTCTCGATAGTGCGACAGGCCGCGACGGTACGTGACGTTGTCCGTGTCGTGGATCTCGCTGCGAAGCTCCACCAGGGACCCGTCGAGCAGGTGACGGAGCGCCTCGGTCTCTTCCTCGGTCAGCTCCAACTGCATCGGGGACCTCCTCATTGACATCTCTCCGGCCCACGCCAAGTCTTACCTTGTCGTGATGCCAAAGGTGTGGCACCCCCGTCGTCGGAGCCCTCGTCACGTCCTCGACGTCGGCCGCCGGACGGCGTCCTTCTCGCAGTAGAAGTACATGACGTCGACCTCGAGGCGACCGGCGAGCACGGCCGGGTCCGCCTCAGCGAGCGCCCTCGTGCGGTCGAGCGAGCCGGTCTGGTAGAGACACAGCCCCCGCAGCGACTCGTCGCGCTGCTCGTCGAAGGGGCCGGCGATCACGAGGTGCCCTGCGTCGGCCATCGCACCCAGGTGCCCGAGGTGCAAGACCTGGATCCGATCGGCCTCGTCTTCGGAGAGCTCGGATCGCTCGGCGGGACGCTTCAGCAGCACGAGCTCGAAGCGCTCGAGCTCGAAGGGCGCGCCCTGCGGTTCCTCGGTCATCGAGGGACCCAGCCGCAGGCTTTGGCGGTCTCGCTGAACGCGTGCCGCTTGTGCGCGGCGACCACGTCGCGGTGTTTCGCGGCGACCGCGGCTGCACGGTCCACGGCGATCTCGAGCAGGCGATCCTCCGAGGCGACCGACTCCACGATGCCCGCGGCGAGCGCGTCGTGCGCGCTGAACCGGCGCGCGGTCAGCATGGCCTCGAGCGCGGTGGCCCGTGGGAGTCGTCCGAGCACGGCGGCGGTCATCTGGGCCGACAGCGGCAGGCCGATGTCGGCCTCATTGAGGCACCAGTACCCGCGGTCCTCGCGCATGACCCGGTGGTCGAATGCGCAGGTGAGCATGGCGCCGCCGGCGAAGGCGTGGCCGTTGATGGCTGCGACCGTGTAGGCAGGCAGGACGAAGAGCCGTCCCAAGAGCTGCTGGAACATCGACACGGTGTCCACCAGCTGGTCCACGTTGCCGGCGAAGCGCTCGAGGTCGAGGCCGTTGGAGAAGAACTTGCCCTCGCCGGTCACGACGAGGGCGCAGGCACCCTCCTCGCGCTCGATGTCGCTCGCGAGGGCGTCGAGCGCGCTCACGGTGTCGGGATTCAGCCGATTCTCGCCGTCGCGCCAGGTGGCGACGACGACCGCGCCCTGGCGTTGCACCTCGAGTCCCATGCCCGCCTCCTGATCACGTTGGCGTGTCCGCCGACGTGAGCCTGCCATCTCAGGGGGCTCGCCCGGCTACCTCGACGCCATCGAAGGGCGGATCGAGGGGAGCGGGAAGCCACGGCGCCGACGCCACCACGCGATCGTCGCATGCAGTGCGTCATCGAGGTCCGTCGGCCGCACGCCGAACGTCGTGCTAAAGGCCGTCGAGTCGACGACGAAGGGCGCGTCGAACTGGTACGCGATCTCGCGAATCTCTCGGATGTCCGCCACCACGATGCCCGCCGCGCTGAGCACGCCCCAGGGGAGGCGTCGCACCGAGGGCACGTCCAAGCCCGCGGCGTGGGCAAGGTGGGCGACCATGGCGCGCACCGAGTCGGGTGCGGCCGTCGGGACGTGCCAGGCGTGCCCCCACGCTCGCTCGTCGTGTCCCGCGATCTCGAGCGCGGTCACGACGTCGTCGACGAACGTCCAGGAGTGCGGGGCGTCGAGGTTCCCGGGCAGCACGATGGCTCGATGGTCGAGGATCCTCGGCACGACGCGCTCGCCGAGCAGCCCGGTCGCGGTGACCCCGGGCCCGTAGTAGTCGGATGCCCTGACCTCGGTGGCTCGCAGGCGACCGGACTCATGCGCCGCCTTGGCGTCGAGCCACATCGCGGCGCGGACGCGGCCCTTGCGCGAGGTGGCAGCGAGAGGGTCTGTCTCGACCATCGCGTGGGGGACCGGTCCGTAGCCGTAGAGGTTCGACAGGGTGACCAGCACCGCCCCGGAGCGCTCGGCTGCCACGAGGAGCGACGCGGCGAGCGGCGGCCAGTCGGTCTCCCACCGGTGGTACGACGGGCTCGCGCAGTTGTAGATCGCCTCGGCACCGCGCGCGAGCCCCGCGAGCGCCTCGACCTCGGTCGCGTCCAGCGCGACCCCGGTGATCCCGCGACCGGACGGGGAGGTCCCGCGCCTTGAGGCCACGACCACGTCGTGGCCGTGCTCGGCCAGCTGCACGGCCAGCGCCGAGCCGATCGTCCCTGCACCCACGATCAGATAACCACCCATCACGACCTCCCAATCCGCAAGCATCGCTCGCATTTGTGAGCACTGTACACAGATTGTCCACGAGATGCAAGCAGTGCTCACATTCGCGTTGGGTGCTCACAATTGGGTACGATGGACCGGTGATGGCGCTCGAGGGGACACCGAGGGCCAGGGCCCGCGCCGCGGCGCTCGAGGAGATCAAGCGGGTCGCTCGGGCGCAGCTCGCCGAGCGCGGCGCCGCCGCTCTCAGCGTCCGGCTCGTCGCGCGCGAGGTAGGGATGTGCTCGTCAGGGGTCTACCGCTACTTCGCCAGCCGAGACGAGCTGCTGACAGCCTTGATCATCGACGCGTACAACGCGCTCGGCGCCGCCGTCGAGGAGGCGGAGGGGGCGGTCGATCGTGCCGACCACCTGGAGCGGTGGCAGGCCGCGGCGACGGCGATCCGCCAGTGGGCGCAAGCCCACCCCCAGGAGTACGGCCTCGTCTTCGGCTCGCCCGTGCCNNCGAGTTCGGGCTCGACCCGAGCTTCTCGACGTCAGGGATGCCCCTCGAGGGGCTGCCCGACGAGCTGGTCGCCGCTGGGGTCCGGGCGTGGACCGAGCTGTTCGGTCTCATCAGCTTCGAGCTCTACGGTCACCTCAAGGGGTCCGTGCTCGATGGCGACGCGTTCTTTCGGATCGCGTGCGATCGGATGGCGAGCACACTCGGGATCGTGGGCGTCGGTGTCGACGCCTGACTGACTTGCGCGAGCCCAGCCCCCAGTCGCCGAACCACCTGTAGCCGCCTCCCTCACCCAGGCGAGGTGGATCAAGGCGCCGCGATGCCGGTCGCCCGTCGCTTGGCATCGCGACCGGCGACTCGCACCGTGCGTGCGCGCTGTGGCGCCGCGACTCCTCGCTACGAGCCGACGAGCAGCTTGGCGGCGGCCTGTGCCTCGCGACGGGCCGTCGCGTCGCGCATCGCTCGCGCCCACCACTCGGCGAACTCGTGCGGCGGCAGCGCGTGGCTCCAGAAGAAGCCCTGGGCGAGGTCGCACCCCATGTCCGAGACGATCGCCTGGAGCGACGCGCTGCTCACGCCCTCGGCGATCACCCGCAGTCCCATCGCGTGGCTCATGTCGAGAATCGCCCTCACGACCGGGGTGGAGCCGTCCGAGACGTCGAGTCGCTCGATGAACATGCGGTCGATCTTCACGGTGGCGACGGGAAGCGTGTGCAGGTGCGACAGCGACGAGAAGCCGGTGCCGAAGTCGTCGATCGACATGCGGAGGCCGAGATCCTTCAGTGCCTGGAGGGAGGCACGTGTCGTCGCCCGATCGGCCATCGCGACGGACTCGGTGACCTCGATGTCGACACGGGCCGCGTCGATCGCGCAGAGCCGCAGGACCTGGCCGAGCCGGCGTGCCCCGGTGACGTCCTCGAGTTGGCGTGCGGAGAAGTTGACCGAGAGCAGGTCGAGGTGCGGCGCCTCGGCGCGCCGATCCCACTCGGCCATTTGGTTGACCGCCTCCTCGAAGACCCAGTTGCCGATCGAGGTGATGAGGCCGGACTCCTCGGCGACCGGGATGAACTCCAAGGGCGGGACGTTCCCGTGCACGGGATGGCGCCATCGGATGAGCGCCTCGGCGCCGACCGGGAAGCCCGAGCTGGGGTCGACGATGGGCTGGTAGTGGACCTCGAACTCGTTGCACTCGAGCGCCACGCGCATGTCGCCTTCCATCTCGAGTCGCGTGACGGACCGGTCGTGCAGCTCCTCGTCGAACAGCTCGAAGCGGTTGCGACCCGAGGACTTCGCCTGGTACATGGCGGTGTCGGCATCGCGCAGGACCGTCTCTGCGTCGGCGCCTATCGACGGAATGACGATCCCGATGCTGCCCGTGACCTGCAGGCTCTGGCCGAGGTAGGCGACGGGCGAGTCGAGCGAGTCGAGCAGCCGCGTTGCCGCCTGGACGGCGTCGTCGACCTGGCGGACGTTGCGGATGATGAACATGAACTCGTCGCCACCGAAGCGTGCGGCCGTCTCGGCGCCGCGCATGGTGCCGAGGAACCGCTGGCTCACCTCTTGGAGCACCGCGTCGCCGGCGTCGTGGCCGAGGCTGTCATTCACGATCTTGAAGAGGTCGAGGTCCAAGAACAGGACGGCGATGCTCGAGCCCTCACGCTCGCTCCACGCGAGCTCCTGGCGGAGCCGGTCGAGGAACATCGCCCGGTTGGGCAGGTCCGTCAGGGTGTCGTAGAGCGCCTGATGGGCGAGCTCCTCGTGGACACGGACCTCTTCAGACTCGTCGGAGACCGTCACGACCCAGTCGGTGTCGGCCGTCGCATGCTTCGCGGCAGCCGTCATGCGCACGTGGCGCGTCTCGCCGTCGGGGCGCAGTATCCGGAACCTCGCCTCGAGCCTGAGGTCGGCCTCGTCGATCTCGGCGATGACGTCGAGGAGGCCCTCGCGGTCTTCGGGGTGCACGACGTCGATCCAGTGCGTGTCGAGGAGCCCCTCGGGGGCAACCCCAGCGATCTCGCACGCGCGCGGGTTCGCGTACTTGACGTCGCTCCCGCCGCCAACCTCGAGGATGCCGATCGGCGACGCGCTCGCGAGGCTGCGGAAACGCTCCTCGCTCTGGGCGAGCGAGATCGCGTCGCGGATGCGTCCGATACCGTAGGCGAGCGAGGCAGCCAGCTCTTCGAGCAGCCGGACCTCCTCTGTCTCGAACGTCCGAAGCTCGTCGGCGCAGACCTCGATGACGCCGATGACGTTGCCCGCGACCACGAGCGGGAGCACGCAGCTCGCGAGCAGCCCCTGTCGCAGAGCGGCCTCGCGGCCCGCGGCGGGTGCGGGTGAGACCCGAAGGTCGCTCGTCACCTGGACTTGCCCGGTGCGGATCGCCATCGTGATCGCGCCGGGGGCAGCACCCGCGTCCGCGAGGGTTGGCAGGTACTCCTCGAGGTGCGCGACGTTGCCGGAGGTCGCGACGGGGTGCAGGGTGCGTCGGTCGCTCTCGACGAAGCCGACCCATGCCATGGAGTAGCAGCCGACGTCGACGATCGTCGCGCAGATGTCGGTGAGGAGGCGCTGCTCGTCGCTCGCGTGCACCAGCGCGCGGTTCACGTCCCCGAGCATGCGCAGCGACCTCGCAACGCGGAGTTGCTCGGTCACGTCGCGTCCGACGATGACCACGCCGTTGATGGACGGGTCGCTGAGGCAGTTGGAGGCGCGCACCTCGAAGTGTCGCCACTCGTCCACGCCGGCCAGGAGCCGGTAGTGCCCGGGAGGGTGCTCGCCGGGCTCGGCCAGGTCGCGTAGCAGCGCTGTCGCGGCACGGTCCCGGTCGTCGGGGTGCACGAGGTCGATGGCCGGCCTGCCGACGTACTCGATTCCCGGGCGACCGATCATGCGCTCGCCTGCAGGATTGGCGTATCGGAGGTTGCCCAGCTCGTCGATGATCGCGATGAGGTCCGGTGAGTTGGCGACGAGACGTCCGAAGCGAGTGTCAACGCTGTCGTGAGTCTCGACGTCCTCCCCCGCTGCGGGAGGTTCGCTCCTGTTGGTCGGGGAGTGGCTCATTTTCACACCTGCAACTACGACAAATGGCAGACCTACATGCCTACGCGAGTGCACCTCACCCGCAGCGAACGAAGTCACAGGATGGCCCGGAAGTGACACACACGCAATGGCTTTTCACACGTGTCGATGACACACACGGCCGCTCACTCGACGTTGTGCGACGCGTTGCGAGGAATTGTGAGCGAGGTGATGTGATGTCGTCACGGTCTCGGTCGCGGCTCGAGTACCGCATGCATCAACCAACGTGACGCGAGCGACGACACGGCAGACGACACGGCAGACGACACGGCAGACGACACGGCAGACGACGCGGCATCGGGCAGGCTTCATCACGGTTCTCGTCACGCGGCCGTGCGGTGTGTCAGGTACGTCGATCGAGGCGACGTCAGCGCAACGCGAGTCGCCGGGACATCGCCGCCGCCAGCACCTCGTAGATCCGCCCGATGGCGTACAGCCCCGCGCAGAACGTGCCGACGAAGAAGCCGACGGGCCAGTTCGACAGATACGCGCAGGCGATCGAGGACCACACGGCGAGGAGCGCGAGCACGACGGAGGCACCGAGCGCGACGCCGGGTCGGCTCGTGAAGCAACGCGCGGCAGCCGGCGGGCCGATCATCAGGGCGAAGATGAGCAGCGCACCGACCACGGGCACCGTCATGGTCGTCGCACACGCGAGGACGACGAGGAAGGCGGTGTCGATCAGGTGTGGTCGCATCCCTCGAGCCATCGCCACTTCGGGCACGAGCGAGGTGAGCAGCAAGGGTCGGAAGAGCGTCGCGACGGCCAGCACGCAGACGACTGCGAGCAGGGCGATGGGGAGGATCTTGCGCGTCTCCACCCCGAAGAGGTCACCGAAGAGGAGCCCGAGGACCTGGGGCTCGAACTCGCGGGTCTGGCTGAGAAACGCGGCCCCAAGTGCCAGCATCATGACCAGTGCGAGCGCCGTCGCCACGTCGGGTCGTCCCCTACGACCGAGCGAGCTGATACCGAGGGCCGCGAGCAGCGAGAACACGCCGAGGCCGACGAGTGGATCGATCCCGACGAGGCTCGCACCGGCTGCCCCCGCGAACGCGCCGTTCGGGATCGCGTGCGCCGGGAACGCCGAGCCGCGGAGCACGACGAAGAAGCCGACCATGCCCGCCACGATCGCCACGATCGTGGAGATCTCCCACGCGTTCACCATGAAGCCGGAGAACACGACGCCTACTGGGTTCTCATCGCCGCGGACGCCGCTTGGGGGGCCGGCCGCGTGCCTTGGACGCTCGTCGGCGTCCTCCGAGCGAACCGGCGGCGAAGCGCAGGGAGGCCCGTGAGGAGGTACAGGAAAAAGACGATGGACACGATGAAGAAGCTCACCGGCAGGGCGTTGCCAGACGAGCTCCAGTACTTGCTGTCGTAGGCGAAGAGGATGCCGAGCCAGGTGGCGGCGATGCCGAGCGCGCAGGCAAGCGACACCGCGCGGACGACCGTTCGCGTCACGCGCAGCGCTGCTGCCGCGGGTCCGATGAGCAGCGCGGTCGAGAGGATCGAGCCGATCGCGATCGAGGTGAGCCCCACCGTCACCGCGAGGGCGAGGGTGAACAGCAGCCCGATGAGCTTCGTGCGGATGCCGCGAGCGGCGGCAATCTCGGTGCTGACCGCGCTCAGCAGCAGGGGGCGCCAGAGAAGGGCGACAACCAAGAGGATCGCGGCGCCGAGGATCGAGGCATCGAGGACCGTCGAGCCCGTCACCGAGAAGATCGAGCCGAACAGGATCTGCTGGGTGGCCCCCGTCGTCGAGGTCGATGAGTCCAGCCACAGGAAGAGGGCAGACAGCCCGGTTGCAGCGCCGAGGACGATGCCCGTCGCGATGTCGCGCCGTCGCACCCGGTGCGTGCCGATCGCCTCGATCGAGCCCGCACCGATGACGCTCGCCGAGATGAACCCCGCCAGCACGCTGACGCCGTAGTAGGTCGCCGCCGCGCCGCCGGTGGTCGCGACGTCGGTCAGGGCGTGCCCCGCGAAGGACTGGCTGCGCAGCACCGTGAACACCCCGACCGCCGCGGACACCACGGCCACGATCGCACCGAGGACCAGGGCGCCGCGCACTGACGCGTTCGAGAAGAAGCCCGGCTCGAAGAGAAGCTGCACCGGTCAGTCCAGCTGCAGCGTGGGATGGGCCGGAAGGTCGTCAGTCGCCGCCCCGGGCTCAGCAACGACGAGCACGCGACCGTGCAGTTGCAGGACGTCGACGTGGTGGCCGTAGAGCGCGCTAAGGACGTCCGAGCGGATGACCTCGTCGGTCGTGCCGCTGGCGGCTCGGCCGCCGGTCACGTACACGACGCGGTCCATGACCGGGAGCAGCGAGTTCATCTCGTGTGCCGAGAGCAGCACGGCGACCCCGTGGTCGATGACGACGCGATGGAGCAGCGCCACGATCTCTTGGACGCTCTTGGGATCGAGGTTGGCGAGCGGCTCGTCGAGCAAGAGCAGCTGCGGCCTGCTGATGAGCGCGTGAGCGATGAGGACCCGCTGCTGCTCGCCGCCCGAAAGAGAGCCGACCCGTGCGTCGGCGAAGGACGTCGCGTCCACCTCGTCCAGCGTGCGCTCGACGAGCTCTCGCTGGGCGGCAGAGCGCCGAGGTAGCCCGATTCGATGCGCGTCAAGGCCGAGCGCGACGAGGTCGCGCGCGCGTACGGGCACGTCGGGGTCGAGGAGCACCTTCTGGGGGACGTAGCCGATCGAGCGGCTCGAGCGGCTCCGTGGCGCGCCAAGGATCCGGACGGCGCCGGTGCTCGACTTCTGGAGCCCGAGGATCACGCGCAGGAGCGTCGTCTTTCCGACGCCGTTGGACCCTATGAGCCCGGTGAACTCTCCGGGGCGGACCTCGAAGGAGACGTGGTCGAGGATCGTCCGGCCCGAGAAGGACACGGACACGTCGTCCACCTCGAGGACCGCGCGCGCCTCCCGGACCACCTCAGGCACGCTCACAGGTGCTGCGTCGAGGTGCCTTGCGAGACGGCCGCCTGGATCGCGGCGACCTCTGCGACCATCCACGACTGATAGTCGTAGCCCGGCGTCGGCATGGTCTCGTAGACAGCGACGACGGGCACCCCTGAGGAGATCGCCGTCTGTCGGATCGAGATGGTGAGCGCATCCGTGACCTGCTCGTTGTAGCAGAACACCTTCACGACTCGGTGTGCAACGAGGCCGTTCTCGAGCGAGATGTCCTCGGGGGAGGGGTCGACGCCGTTCATGACGTCGGCCTGGAAGACAAAGGGAGTCTTGATCTGCATCCCCATCGCCTGCAGCAGGTAGTCCGCGACCGGCTCGGTGACCGCCACGGGTGTGTGGTCGAACTTTGCCTTGAAGCTCGCGATCGCAGCGAACCACGGCCTGAGCGACGCGAGGAATGTGACGAGGTTCGCCTCGAAGTATGCGGCGTGCTTCGGCTGCAGCAGGACCATGTCAGCCGTGATCGCCCTCGCGACGACTGGCATGGTCTTCGGGTCGTACCAGAGGTGGGGGTTGGTCGTGGACGAGGGGAGGCCGAGGGCGTCCTGGACCACGAGCACCTTGCGGCTCGAGCTCGGCGATGCGGACTCGATGACGTTCATGAACGTGTCGTAGCCCGCACCGTTCTGGACAATGAGCTGTGCTTGGCTCACTTCTTCGGCAACGGTCGTGCTGGCCTCGAAGGTGTGCGGGTCAGACGTGGGGTTGTTGAGGATCGAGGACACCTGGACGTACTTGCCGCCGAGCTGGCTGAGCACGCTCGCGTACTGGCTCTCAGCGCCGATCGCCAGGATCACGCCCGCCTTGGGGCTCGCTGAGGCGCCACCGCAGGCGGCGAGCACGAGTGAGCCCGAGAAGAGGACGCCCAGTCCGCGGGCGCTTTTCGCATTCAACGATCGGCGGTGGCGCCGACCCCAGTGAGTCCGAGGAGTCATCGCAGAACCATAGAACAAGACTCAGTCTCAATACAACTGAGACGTTAGGCTCTCCGTCGTGCAGGAGAAGGAGCCGACAACTGGAGCGAGCCGGTGACGACGACCGAGGGGAGCATCCACGAGCTGGTCGAGCATCGGCTACGTCAGAGCGATCTCCGCTACACCCCCGGGAGGCGCGCGATCGTCGAGCTGCTCCTGCGGCGGGGCCAGCCGGCGAGCATCGCGGACGTCGAGGCCGCGCTGCCGCAGGTCCCTCGCAGCTCCGCCTACCGCCACCTCGTCGACCTCCAGGGCGTAGGAGTGGTCCGACGAGTCGCCGCCAACGACGACTTCACCCGATTCGAGCTTGCCGAGGACCTGACCGAACACCACCACCATCTTCTCTGCACGAGCTGCGGGAGCGTGACAGACGTCACACCGACCGAGGCGTTCGAGCACGCAGTGCACGCCATGGTCGAGGAGTTCTCGCGACAGGAGGGATTCGCGCCCCTGTCGCACTCGCTCGACGTGCTCGGACACTGCCAGCGCTGCAGGTAGCGGACGGCGCCGGCCCTGACATGCGCTTCACCTTTGAGCCTCTCCGCCGCACGGACCTCGAGCTCATGGCGAGATGGCGTGGCGCGCCGCACGTGCTGCGGTGGTGGCCCGGCCCCTGCGACCTCGCCTCGATCGCGCAGGAGTACGAGCCGCTTGTCGATGGCTCTGACACCACGAGGGCCTTCGTCTGCAGCGCGGATGGCCGGCCGATCGGATACGCGCAGGCATACCGTCTGGCCGACGAGCCGGCCTGGCAAGCAACGATCGCCGAGGCAATTGGTGTCGTCCATGCCGCGGGGATCGACTACTTCATAGGCGAGCCGGACTCCGTCGGGCGCGGGATCGGATCGAAGATGATCGCCGACTTCGTCGCCACTGTCTGGCAGACGCTCGCCGACGTGTCCTCAGTCGTCGTCGCGGTGCAGCAGGAGAACGC
>PLCI01000135.1:36030-36762 GCA_003135595.1 Acidimicrobiaceae bacterium
CCTCGAGCGGTGTGCGGCGTAGTGTGACGGCGGCCGACGTCGATCCGTGCACCTGGGAGGTCGTGTGAGAGCAGCGCCGTCGGGTCGGCCGACCCTCGAATCACTCGCGTCGCTCGTCGAGAGTGGCGAGATCGACACGGTCCTCGTTGCCATCGCGGACATGCAGGGTCGTCTTCAGGGAAAGCGCCTCGACGCGTCGTTCTTCCTCGACGACATCGCGAGCGGCACGCTTGAGGGCTGCGGCTACCTGCTCGCGTCCGACGTCGACATGGCCACTGTCGACGGGTTCGCGCTCGCCTCGTGGAGCAGCGGCTACGGCGACCTCGTCTTTCGTCCCGACCTCGCCACGATCCGGCGCATCCCATGGCACGATCGCACGGCGCTCGTGTTCGCCGACGTGGAGGACGAGCACGCACACCCCGTCGCGCCCTCGCCACGCCAGGTGCTCACCCGCCAGGTTGCGCGCCTCGCCGAACGAGGGTGGACGGGGCTCGCGGGCACCGAGCTCGAGTTCATCGTCTTCGCCGACACCTATGAGGCGGCCTGGTCATCGGGCTATCGCGCGCTGACCCCGGCCAACCTCTACAACGTCGACTACTCCCTCCAGGGCACCGCGAGGATCGAGCCGCTCCTCGGCCGGCTGCGGCGATCGATGCGGGACGCGGGCATGGTGGTCGAGTCGGCCAAGGGGGAGTGCAATCTCGGCCAGCACGAGATCGCGTTCCGGTACGC
>PLCI01000168.1 GCA_003135595.1 Acidimicrobiaceae bacterium
CGATCGCGAACGCCCGCGCGTAGGGTTCCGGCGGAAAGCGCGCCTCGTCGCCTCCGAGCCCGACGGCCACGACGCCGAGGGCTTCAACGAGGCGATGACGACCCAGGCGTGCTCGGCGCTTCGAGCAGCCGGCATCGAGACGCCCGTCTGCGCGCAGGGCTCGATCGTCGACGTGGCCATGGCATCACGGCTCGTGGCCGACGGCGTGTGCGACATGGTGGAGATGACGCGAGCCCAGATCGCCGACCCGGACCTCTGTGACAAGGCGCGGCACGACCGAGCCGACCGCATCCGCCCCTGCATCCTCTGCAACCAGCACTGCCTCGTGCGGGACCCGCGGAACCCGATCGTCTCGTGCTGCGTGAATCCAGTCGCGGGCCACGAGCACGACGACGCGTCGAGTGACGTCGACGGCGCCGCGAAGGCGACACTCGGTCGCCGCGGCGACGCCGTCGTCATCGGCGGAGGCGTCGCGGGCATGGAGGCAGCACGGATGCTCACGCGCCAGGGCCACCGCGTCACGCTGTTCGAGCAGCGTGACGTCCTCGGCGGTGCGCTTCGCACCGCAGCACGACTGCCAGGTCGCGAGCGGCTGGCGCTGCTGTGCACGTGGCTCGAGCGCGAGCTCGCCCACGAGGGCGTGACCGTCGTGACCGGTCGCGAGGTGGACCAAGGCGAGCTCGACGAACACCCCGTCGTGCTCGCGGCGACCGGCGCCCGCTCGCCGGAGCCGGGGTTGCGCGACGGTGACGACGGCTCGGTCGAGCGCTTCGACGCGATCGCCGCGGCGCAGGGTCACGCGCTGCGAGGTGACGTCGTGGTGCTCGACCCGATCGGCGGACCAATCGGGATCGCCGTCGCCGAGCTCGCCCTCGCCGCCGGCGCGCGCGTCACGCTCGTCACCCCCGACGTCGTGGTGGGTTCACAGCTGGCAGCGTCGGGCGACCTCGTCGCGGCCAATGCCCGCCTCGCTGCGGGCGGGGCCACGCTCGTGCTGCACGCTGTCGCCGTCAGGGTCGCCGAGGGCGCCGTGGTCGTCGAGGACCGCTTCACCGGGTCGATCGCGTCGATCCGCGCCGACCAGTGCGTCGACGCGGGTCACCGGCTCCCTGGCCGAGCGTGGGAGCCGCCGGCGCGGCTGATCGGCGACGTCGTCGCCCCTCGCGGGATCCAGGCCGCCATGCTCGAGGCCCGCCGGGCCGCGCTGGAGACCGGGCTGGTCGCGTCGTGAGTCGGTCCACTCGCTACGAGCTGCTCTTCACGCCGCTCGCGGTCGGGCCCATCAGGCTCGCGAACCGCATCGTGTTCTCCGCGCACCTCACGAACTACGCGGTGGACGGCCTGCCCTCCGAGCAGCACGCGGCCTACTACGCCGAGCGCGCGAAGGGCGGCGCGGGGCTCATCATCACCGAGGAGCACTCCACGCACGCGACCGACTGGCCCTACGAGAAGCTGATCCACGGCTTCAACCCCGCAGTGCTCGAGGGCTACCGGCGGATCACCGACGCCGTCCATGCCCATGGCACGCCGATCCTCGCCCAGCTCAACCACAACGGGGGCCAGGCGTCGTCGATGTACTCGCGCCTCCCCGTGTGGGCACCGTCGCCGATCGCGGACCCCCTGTTCCGCGAGGTGCCCAAGGCGGTCACCGAGTCCGAGATCGCCCAGATCGTCGCGGGCTACGCCGACGTCGCCGCCCGCTGCATCGAGGGCGGCTTCGACGGTGTCGAGCTGCAGTGCTCGCACTCCTCGATCGTGCGCCAGTTTCTCTCGAAGGCGACGAACCGCAGGGAAGACCGCTGGGGCGGTGCCCTGGAGCACCGTGCCCGGCTCCTGCTCGCCCTGATCGACGCGGTGCGCGACGCGATCGGCGCCGACGCGGCGCTCGGGGTCCGGCTCTGCGGCGACGAGCTCGTCGACAACGGGACCACGATCGACGAGGCCGTCGAGGTCGCCGCGATGGTCGAGGCGACCAGCAAGGTCGACTTCCTCAACACGTCGATCGGCGTCGCGACCGCGTCGCTCTTCGCGATCGAGGCGTCCATGGCCGTGCGACCCGGCTACGCGCTGTTCATCCCCTCGGCGATCCGCAAGCGCGTCAGCCTCCCGGTGATCGGCGTCGGGCGATTCAAGGATCCGCTCCAGGCCGACCGAGCGCTGCGCGAGGGCCACTGCGACCTCGTCGGCATCGTGCGGGGCCAGATCGCGGACGCGGACTTCGCGCGCAAGGCGCGCTCGGGCCACGCCGAGGACGTGCGCCTGTGCCTGTCGTGCAATCAGGAGTGCGTCGGGCGCATGGGGCTCAACCGCTGGCTCGGCTGCATCGAGAACCCACGCACGGGGCGGGAGCTGCAGGCCCGTCCCCTTCTCGCGCGGCGACCGAGGCGCGTGGTCGTGGTGGGAGCTGGCCCCGCAGGGCTGCAGGCAGCCGTCACCGCCTCGCGGCGCGGCCACGACGTCGTCGTCGTCGAGCGCGAGCACGACGTCGGGGGGCAGGTCGCGCTCGCCGCGCGGGTCCCCGGTCGGGCCGAGTTCGGCGACCTCGTGCGGAACCTCGCGCGCGAGCTCGCCGCCCTGGGCGTGGACGTGATCACGAGCGTCGACGCCGACGCCGACACGATCGAGGCCCTCGGTCCTGACGCCGTCGTCGCGGCGACCGGCTCGCTCCCGTCGTTCCCGTGGTGGGCGGGCAACCGGCCCGACGGCTCGCCGCAGCTGCTGGACGTGACCGAGGTGCTGCGTGGCACGGCCGTCGAGGGTCGCCGCGTCCTCGTCGTCGACGAGCTCGGCTTCCACCAGGCGACGTCCGTCGCCGAGCTGCTCGCGGACAGGGGCCTCGCCGTCGAGATCGCGAGCCCCTCGCTCGTGGTCGGACAGGATCTGGGCGTGACGCTCGACCTCGAGCAGTTCTGGGTCCGGGCGTCGAGCAAGGGCATCGTCCAGTCCACGAGCACGCTCGTGACGGCGCTGCGCCCCGGCGGCGTCGACGTCCAGGACGTCCGCACGGGCGCGAGCGCGCACCGCGACGTCGACGCCGTCGTGCTCGCGATGCCCGGTATCCCGAACGACGCGCTCGCCACGAGCCTGCGTGCCCGGGGCAAAGAGGTGCACGTCATCGGCGACGCGCGGGCGCCACGCCGCGCGCACGCGGCGGTCATCGACGGCGACCGGGTCGGAGCCGTGCTGTGATCGCCGTCGTGCCGGTGCGTGGTGGACGGCTGCCCGTCGGGGCGGACGCGGCCGTCGCCGAGGCACGCGGACGCGTCCTCGTGATCGGCGAGGAGGTCCTTGCGGCCGCGGCGGCCCTGCGCGTCGAGGTCCGAGAGCTGCGGGCCTGCGAGGCGGGACCGTTCGCGCCGGCGACGTGGGCAGCGGGCCTCGTCGGCGACCTCGAAGACGAGGCAGTCATCGTGCTGCCCGGCTCCCCGGACGGACGTGACCTCGCGGGCCGGCTCGCCGGCGAGCTCGGTCGGGCCTGCCACGCCTGGTGCACCGAGGTCTCCGAGACGCACGCCGTCATCACGCGCCATGACGGCGTGGTGTCCGTCAGGTTGCCGCTCGACCGGCCGGTGGTCACGACGCTCGTGCCGCACGCGGTCGCCGGCTCGCCGGTCGCCTCGCGGGCGCCAGCGCCGGTCATCGTCGCGCTCCGCGCCAACGCGAGCCGGGACGCCACGGTCCTCGAGGTCGACGAGGCGGACCCCGCCGCGCTCGACCTGGGAGACGCCACGCGCATCATCGCGGGCGGCGTGGGGCTCGGCGGACCCGAGGAGTTCGACGTGCTGGCCGAGGTCGCCGCTCGCCTCGGGGCCTCGGTCGGCGCCACGCGGCCCATCACGGACCGTGGGATCATCGGTCACGAGCGACAGATCGGCACCACCGGCGTCACGGTCGACCCGACGCTCTACGTGGCGCTCGGCATCTCCGGCGCGGTCCAGCACACCGCGGGGCTCGGCTCGCCCGCGCGCATCGTGGCCGTGAACACCGACGCTGCGTGCCCGATGATGACCATGGCCGACCTCGCAATCGTCGCCGACGCCGCCGCGACGCTTCGCGCACTGGCCCGGCGCCTGGCCGAGGCGTCGTGACGACCGACTTCGAGGTCGTCGTCGTCGGCGCGGGGCCGGCGGGGTCGATCGCGGCGCTGCAGCTCGCGCGCGCGGGGATCGCGACGTGCCTCCTCGAGCGGGGCCCCTTCCCGGGGTCGAAGAACGTCTACGGCGGCGTGATCTACCCCCGCGTGCTCGACGGCCTGCTGCCGGCGTGGCGTGACGAAGCGCCGATCCAGCGTGTGGTGACGCGCCGCTCGACCATGCTGCTCACCGAGACCCAGTCCGTCGCCGTCGACGTGCGCGTGGCGGCCTGGGGCGCGCCACCGTACAACGGGGTGACGGCGTACCGCAGCGAGTTCGACCAGTGGCTGGCGGACCAGGCGGTCCAAGCCGGGGCCACCCTCGTGACGTCGACGACGGCGACCGGGCTGCGCCAGGAAGCAGGCAGGGTCGTCGGCGTGTCGACGGACCGTCCCGACGGCGACCTGTCGTGCTCGCTCGTCGTCGCGTGCGACGGCGTGAACTCCTTCCTTGCGAGGGAGGCGGGGCTCTACGCGAGGTTCTCCAGGCACCACATGACCCTCGGCGTGAAAGAGGTGCTGGCCCTCGATCGCCGCGAGCTCGAGTCGAGGTTCAACCTCACGGGGCGCGAGGGGTGCGACATCGAGATGCTGGGGGCGACCGGCGAGATCACCGGCGGGGGCTTCCTCTACACCAACCTCGACACGCTCGCGGTCGGGTGCGTGCTCAAGCTGGACGACCTCGCGGCGTCTGCGCGCCGCCCCGAGGAGGTCCTGGCCGCACTCAAGGCGCACCCATCGATCGCGCCGCTCGTGGCGGGCACCGAGCTCGTGGAGTACGCCGCGCACCTCATCCCCGAGGGCGGCTACGACGCGATGCCCACGCTCGGAAAGCCGGGGATCGTCGTCGCGGGCGACGCCGCGTCGATGACGCTCGCGGCAGGGGTGTGGCTGGAAGGGGTCAACTACGCGATGGCCGCAGGTTCGACGGCGGCCGCCGCGGCGGTGCTCGCCCAGGCGGAGCCCGGCGGACTCGCCGGCACCCACCGGCACTACACGCGGCTGCTCGGCGCGTCATTCGTGCAGCAGGACCACAAGCGGCTGCGCCGCGCGCCGCGCGTCGTGTTCTCCGACTTCGTCCAGCACGTCCAGCCCGGGCTCGTCTGCGACGTCGCCGAGTCGTTCTTCACGGTGGCGAACCCCGAGGCCAAGCCAGGCCTCGTGCGAACGATCCGACGCGCGATGCGCGCGCGCGGCATCAGCACGCGCGCCGCGCTGCGGAGCGCGATCGCGACGGTTCGGGTGTTCCGATGACGCCGCTCGACGACTTCGACGGCCTCGACTTCGAGGACCGCATGGCGACGGCCACCTTCGACGTCGCCGGCGACGCGCACATCGTCGTGGACGGCGACGCCTGCGAGGGCTGCACGACCAAGGCGTGCGTGACGGTGTGCCCCGCGAGCCTGTTCGTCGAGCTCTCATCGGGCGGCGTGCTCTTCAACTACGAGCAGTGCTTCGAGTGCGGCTCGTGCTACCTCGTGTGCAACGAGGCAGGGGCGATCACCTGGCGCTATCCCGAGGGTGGCAAGGGAGTGATCGTCCGGCGTGGGTGAGCGATTCGTCTGCGTGGCGGTGAAGCCCGTCGCCCCCGTGCTCGACGTCGACTGGCTCACCGGCAGGGCGCACCTCGACGAGCGCCACCTGGTCCGAAGCGCGGCGGACGCCGCGGCATGCGCGATCGGAACCGCGATCGCCGCGGGGCTCGGCCACGACGTCGTGGTCGTCGCCGTCGCTGGACCGGCATCGATTGACGTCCTGGGTGCCGCGATCGCCGAGGGTGCGACGCGCGCGGTGCGCGTCGTTGTCGACGACGAGGATCTCGACTGCGCCGACCCGGGCTCGCAGTGGCCGAGCGAGGTCGTGGCCGGCGCGCTGGCCGTGGTGTGCGAGGGCGCGGCGGTCGTCGTGTGCGGCGACGCGTCGGCTGACCGGGCATCGGGCACGGTGCCGTCCCTGCTCGCCCAGCGGCTCGGCGTCCCCCAGGCGCTCGGGCTGCGCGCGGCGGTCCTCGACGAGGGCCGCCTGCTCGGCGTGCGGCGCCTCGACGCGGGTCGACGCGAGCGCCTCGCGGTCGAGCCGCCCTGCGTGATCTCGGTCGAGCGCGGCGCCGCGGCCCCGG
>PLCI01000013.1 GCA_003135595.1 Acidimicrobiaceae bacterium
GTCATGTCGTAGGGCGTGATCTCGACCTGGACCTTGTCGCCCGGCAGGATCCGGATGCGGTGCATGCGCATCTTCCCGGAGCTGTGCGCGAGGACCTTGTATCCGTTCTCCAACTCAACGCGGAACATTGCGTTTGGCAGGGGCTCGACGACCGTCCCTTCGACGGTGAACGCATCTTCCTTCGGCTTGGGCAGGTTGCTCTCCTTGAACTCGATCGTGTCGGCACCCAGACGTCCGCCATCGCGAGCCGACCAGGAGGGTCACTAGGCACGCCACGACCCGAAGGCCGGAGCAAGCCGGAGAGCCATCCTACTGGTTGTCGAGCGTGGCGCCACTCGGCCCCGGGGTCTCGGGCCCCCCGAGGGGACCGCGCCGCCGTCACGGTGGCGCCTGTCCGGCCTGGCTGGGGATCCCTTGGCGCGACGCGCCCGAGCCCGGGTCAGCCTTCGAGCTTGACCCAGCTCGAGTCGAGATCATGGACCGAGGCGGCGCCGAGCAGCCGAAGGGTGCGGTCGAGCTCGGCTCGCAGGATCTGCAGCACGCGTTCGACGCCCGGCTCGCCAGCCGCGCCGAGCCCGTACGCCCACGCACGGCCGACGAGGACCGCGCGCGCGCCAAGGCAGAGGGCCTTGGCGACGTCGGAGCCGCGGCGAACGCCGCCGTCGACGAGCACCTCCACCTCGCCGCCCACCTCGGCGACGACCTCCCCGAGCGCGTGGAGGGAGGCGGTGACGCCGTCCAGCTGGCGGCCTCCATGGTTGGACACCACGACCGCGGCGCACCTCGCGTCGACGGCGCGTCGTGCGTCCGCCGCGCTGAGGACGCCCTTGGCGATGACAGGCCCCTCGAAGGCCTCGGCGAGCCAGCCGAAGTCGTCCCACGTGATCGGCGTGAGCACCCAGTGGATGAACGCCTCGTCCGAGGACATCGGCGCGTCGGGCGGACCGAGGCCGATCGATAGCGGCAGGTCCATCGAGAACCCGTCGCGCGCGAAGTCGAAGAGCCAGCGGGGCCGCAGCAGCGCCTGCGGCGCGAAGCGCCGGGCGGTCTGCTTCGTGAAGCGCAGCGGCAGCGCCACCCCATGGCGCAGGTCGCGTTCGCGGTTCCCGGGGATCGGGGTGTCGACGGTCACGACGAGCGCGGTGAACCCCGCCGCGCGTGCCCGTCGGACGAGCTGCTCGGAGCCCGTTCTCCCGCCGAGCCCGTAGAGCTGGAACCAGCCGTGCCCGTTGGCGGCTGCGGCCACGTCCTCGATCGAGTGCCCCGACATCGTGCTCATCGTGAAGATCGTCTTGGCGGCGTGCGCCGCGGTCGCTCCGGCCACGTCGCCGCCGGGGGCCATCGCCCGCGTGAATCCCACCGGCGCGAGGACGACAGGAAGCGACACGTCAGCGCCGAGCACGGTGGTGGCGAGCGAGGGCGTCACCGGGGCGCCGGGGACCGCCATCTTCGGGACGAAGCCGACGGACTCGAACGCGTCGCGATTCGCGCGCATGGTGTGCTCGGTCTCCGCGGCGCCGTCGATGTAGTCGAAGACGACGCGGGGCAGCCGACGGCGGGCGAGCTCGCGCGCGTCCTCGACGGTGCGGAGGCGGGCCACGGTCCGCTCAGGCATCGCGCTCCTTCGCGGCGTCCGACGCCGGGCATGACCCGCGCATCAGTGGCCGCGACCCTCCGGCGCGTCGGCGTCGAGCTCGGTGTCGAACCANNAGGTCACCGAAGAACGACTCCTTCCAGCCGCAGAACGGGAAGAAGGACATCGGCGCAGCGACGCCCACGTTGACGCCCAGCATCCCTGCCTCGGCCCGACGCTTGAACGTCCTCGCTGCAGCCCCCGAGCGCGTGAAGATCGACGCGGCGTTGCCGTACCTCGAGGCGTTCAGGTGCCCGAGGGCCTCGTCGAGGCTGTCGGCCCGGACGACCGAGAGGATCGGGCCGAACAGCTCGTCGCGCCAGACGGACATCTCCTCGGTCACGTGGTCGAAGAGCGTCGCGCCGAGGAAGAAGCCCTCGTCGCGCAGCCGCTCTCGCCCGTCGAGCACGAGATCCGCGCCGGCCTTCTCCCCGCCGGCGATGGCGTCGGCGAGCTCGGTCACGCGCTGCGCGCGGATCACCGGGCCGAGCTGGGCCTCCGGGTCGGTCCCCCTCCCCTGGCGCAGCGACGACGCCGCGGCGCGCAGCTCGTCCACGAGCCGGTCGCCCACGGAACCGACCGCGACCACGACGCTGCCCGCGAGGCATCGCTGCCCCGCGTTGCCGAACGCCGAGCCGATGACCGCGGGCACGGTCTGGGACAGGTCGGCGTCGTCCATGACGATGAGGTGGTTCTTCGCACCACCCAGCGCCTGGACGCGCTTGCCGGTCGACGCGGCCGTCGCGTAGACGTGGCGCGCGACCGACGCCGAGCCGACGAAGCTCACCGCGTCGACGCCGGCGTGCGCGAGGAGCGCCTCCACGGGCTCGCGGTCGCCGTGCACCAGGTTGACCACGCCGCGTGGCGCGCCGGCCTCGACGAGGAGCTCGATCTCGCGCACCGCGGACAGGGGCGTGCGAGGCGAGGGCTTGAGGATGAACGTGTTGCCCGCGACGAGCGCGAGCGGCAGCATCCACATCGGCACCATCATCGGGAAGTTGAACGGGCAGATGCCCGCCACGACCCCTACGGGGAACCGCACCTGCTCTTCGTCGATCCCCCGTGCGATCTGGTCGATCGCCCCGCCGAGGAGCAGTGTCGGCGCGCCGCACGCGAGCGCGACGACCTCGATGCCCCGTCGGACCTCGCCGCGTGCCTCGGCGATGGTCTTGCCGTTCTCGGTGACGACGAGCAGGGCGAGCTCTTCTGCGTGGTCCTCGAGGATCGCCTTGTAGCGGAACATCAGCTNNCGAGTGCGCGACGTGGGCGATCACCTCCCCCGTCGCAGGATCGAACACGTCGTCGGCGTCGCCGCCGCCGACCGTGAACGCGCCATCGATGAGCTGACGCGCGTCGTCGCTAGGTGCAGTGGTCATCGGTGGCTCCGGTCCATGTGGTCGGTCCTCACGCGACGCCCGGCGAGGAAAAGGCGCTGCGAGCGAGGAACTTCCCGTCCCCTGGCCGGCCGTGGAACTCGCCGTGCTCCACGAGCACCCGGCCGCGCTGGAGCACCACCTCGGGCGAGCCGGTGACCTCGCGGCCCTCGTAGCAGGAGTAGTCGACGCGCATGTGATGGGTCGACGCGGACAGCACGCGCCGCTTCGCCGGGTCGAACACGACGATGTCGGCGTCCGAGCCGGGCGACAGGGTCCCTTTCTTCGGGTGCAAGCCGAACATCCGCGCGGGCGCGGTCGCGATCAGCTCGACGAAGCGCATCGGGGAGATCTGGCCCGTCGCCACGCCGCCGTCCCACAGCAGCGTGTAGCGGTCCTCGACGCCGGGCAAGCCGTTCGGGATCGCCGAGAAGTCGTTGGCGCCGAGGGTCTTTTGGTCCTTGTAGTCGAACGGGCAGTGGTCGGTCGAGACCACCTGGAGGTCGTCCAAGATGAGCCCCTTCCAGAGCTCGGCCTGGTGCTCTCGAGGACGAAGCGGCGGCGAGCACACGTACTTGGCGCCTTCGAAGCCGGGACGGCCCATGTCCTCCATCGAGAGGTACAGGTACTGCGGGCAGGTCTCCGCGTAGGCGTGCACGCCCCGGTCGCGCCCCTCGCGCACCGCGTCGAGGGCCTCCTTGGCGCTCAGGTGCACGATGTACACGGGGACCTCGGCGAGCTCCGCCAGCGCGATCGCGCGGTGCGTCGCCTCGCCCTCCATCGACGACGGTCGCGTGAGCGCATGGTTGATCGGCGCGGTCTTGCCCTGCGCCAGGTAGCGCTGCACCAGCACGTCGATCGCGCCGCCGTTCTCGGCGTGCANNCCGGGATAGGCCATGAAGAGCTTGAAGCTCGTCACCCCGCGCTCGATCATCGCGTCCATCTCCTTCAGGATCCCCTCGGAGATCTCCCGGACGATCAGGTGCAGGCCGAAGTCGATGTGGCTCTTCGGCTCGGCCTTCTCGAGCCAGTTGTCGAGACCCTGGGAAAGCGACTCGCCGAACCCCTGGACCGCGAAGTCGACGATCGTCGTGGTCCCGCCGAATGCCGCGGCCCTCGTCCCCGTCGCGAAGTCGTCCGACGCGAACGTCCCGCCGAAGGGCAGCTCCATGTGGGTGTGCACGTCGATCCCGCCCGGCATCACGAGCTTGTCGGTGGCGTCGATGGTCAAATCGGCCTCGCCCAGCCCCGAACCGACCGAGGCGATCCGCTCGCCGTCGATGAGCACGTCGGCGACCATCATCTCCGAGGCAGTCACGACCGTGCCGTTCTTGATGAGCGTCTTCATCTGGCATCCCCCGCCGACGCTGCGTCTGCGATGGCCTCGTCGAGCACGTGCACCGCGCGCCGTGCCTCGTCCTCGGTGAGCGTGAGCGGGGGCGCAAGCCGGAGCACCGAGCCGTGCATGCCGCCCTTGCCCACGAGGACGCCACGTCGGCGGCACCCCTCCATGACCTCCGCGGCCGCATCCGGGTTGGGTGCCTTGGTCGCGGCGTCGACCACGAGCTCGACGCCGACCATCAGCCCCTTGCCACGCACGTCACCCACGATCTCGTGGCGGTCGCGCAGGTCGTCAAGCCCCTCGCGCAGCAGCTTGCCGACGCGTTCGGCGTTGCCCTGCAGGCCCTCGTCTTCGAGGAAGTCGAGGTTGGCGAGCGCGACCGTGGTCGCGAGCGGGTTGCCCCCGAACGTCGAGATCGAGTTCGCCGTGATCGAGTCCACGAGGTCGCGGTCCCCTACCACCGCGCCGATCGACATGCCGTTGCCCAGGCCCTTGGCGCAGGTGATGAGCGCAGGCGTGACGTCGTAGGCCTGGGAGCCCCAAAAGGCCTCGCCGGTCCGGCCGAACCCGGTCTGGACCTCGTCGAGGATGAGGGGGATCTCGTAGTCGTCGAGGATCGCCTTCACCTTCGCGAAGTACTCCCTCGGCGGCGTGATGAACCCGCCCACGCCCTGGATCGGCTCGGCGATCATCGCGGCGACGTCGCCCGAGGTCGTCGTCTCGATCACGTTGCGGACGTCCTCGGCGCACGCGACGCCGCAGGAGGGGTAGGTGAGCGTGAGCGGGCAGCGGTAGCAGTACGGGGCGAGGGCGTAGCTGACGTTGAGCGGCGACAGCGACGTCGAGCCCCAGGAGCGGTTGCCCGTCACCGAGACCGCCGTGAAGCTGCGGCCGTGGTACGAGTTGCGCAGGGCGATCACCTGGTTGGAGCGCCGCGCCGCGGTCACCATGAGCAGGGCCGCCTCGACGGCCTCGGTGCCCGATCCCACGAAGAAGGCCTTGGCGGGCTTGGTCGTCGGGGCAAGCTCGACCAGGCGCTCGGCGAGGCGCACCATCGGCTCGATCAGGTACAGCGTGGAGGTATGCGCGATCTGGTCGGCCTGCGCGCGCAGCGCGTCGACGATCGACTCGACCGCGTGGCCCGAGATCGTCGTCACGATGCCGCCAAACATGTCGAGGTACTCGTTGTCCTCGGAGTCCCAGACCGTCGTGCCGCTGCCGCGCACGAGCTCGATGGGCCGCTCGTAGTAGAGCGTGAGCCACTTCGGGAGCACCTCGCGGTGCCGGGCGAGGAGCTCGTCGGGGCTGACCCGCCGCTCGCTCACGGCAGCAGCCTCGCGAGGTCCGAGTAGGTCTCNNGCCTGGGCGAGGATCTTGCCCCGCGGGCTGCAGAAGTAGCTCGAGCCGTAGAAGGTGGCCGAGTTGAGGGGCGCCTCGACCCCGACACGGTTCGACGCCGCGACGAAGAACCCGTTCGCGACCGCGTGGGCAGGCTGCTCGAGCTCCCAGAGGTACCGCGACAGCGACGCGACGGTGGCCGAGGGGTTGAACACGAGCTCGGCACCCTTGAGCCCGAGCTCGCGCGCGACCTCGGGGAAGTGCCGGTCGTAGCAGATGATGAGACCGATCTTGCCGACCGATGTCTCGAACACGGGATACCCGAGGTTCCCGGGCTTGAAGTAGAACTTCTCCCAGAAGCAGGGGCCGACCTGGGGGATGTGGGTCTTTCGGTACTTCCCGAGCACGGTGCCGTCCGCCTCGATCACGCACGCGGTGTTGTAGTACACGCCGGGCTGCTCTTCTTCGTACCACGGCACGATGAGCACGATCCCGTGCTGTCGGGCGACCTCGCGCATCGTCGTGATCGTGGGGCCGTCGTCCGGCTCGGCAGTCGCGTACCACTTTGGGTCCTGCTCCGCGCAGAAGTACGGGCCGAAGAAGATCTCCTGGAGCCCGACGACCTTGGCGCCCTTGGCCGCCGCGTCCGCGATCATCGCCACGTGCTTGTCGATCGCCGCTCCTTTCTCCATGTTCGCGTTCGCCTGGATCAACGCGGCGCGCACCGTCGTCATGTCCGACCCCCTGCCGCCTTCGCGGCCGTCGTGAACTTCGGGATGATCGACGCGCCGAACGCGCGGAGCACGGCGTCGGGGTCGTCGACCATCGAGTAGATGTTGAACTGTCCCACGCCCAGGGCCTCGAGCGTCGCGAGCTTCGCCGCGCACTCCTCGGCGGTGCCGATCACGCAGAATCGGTCGACGACCTCGTCGGTCACGAACTCGGCGTTCGTCGAGCCCGACCTCGCGTGGTGCGAGTAGTCGTAGCCGCGTCGCCGCTCGATGAAGTCCGTCAGCTCGCTCGGCAGGGCCGCCCCCGGGTAGCGCTGCACGAGGTCCACAACGTGGTTGGACACGAGCGCGGGGAACCAGCGCACCTGGTCACGGGCGTGCGCGAGGTCGTCGGTCACGTACGCGGGGGCCGCGGACATGATCGTGAGGTCCGCGAGCGTGCGGCCCGCCGCCGTGGCTCCTTCCTCCAGGTAGCGCAGCGACCACTCGATGACGTAGGGGTCGGCCAGCTGCAGGATCACGCCGTCGGCGACGCGCCCGGCGAGGCGCAGCGCCTTCGGCCCGTAGGCAGCGACCCAGATGGGCAGCTCGCGTGCGTCCGTCCACGGGATCCGCACCGGCGTGCCGTCGAGGTCGACCTCGCGGCCCGCCGCCAGGTCGCGGATCGCGAGGCACGCTCGCTCGAGGTGCTCCACGCTGACAGGGGTGCGCCCGA
Source organism: Acidimicrobiaceae bacterium (assembly GCA_003135595.1). Lineage (GTDB taxonomy): Bacteria > Actinomycetota > Acidimicrobiia > Acidimicrobiales > RAAP-2 > Palsa-459. Next base: position 7,133 of record PLCI01000013.1, read on the forward strand.
GCACGCGCTGGGCGGAGTCGCCGCGCCCGATGCCGAGCTCCATCCGACCGCCGGAGATCTCCTGGAGGGTCGCCATCGCCGAGGCCGTGACCGTCGGGTCGCGCGTGACCGGGTTGGTCACGCACGTGCCGAGGTGGATGCGCGACGTCGCCTGCGCACACAGTGCGAGCACTGGGTACGGGTCCTGCCAGAGCACGTGGGAGTCCCACAGCCAGGCGTAGGTGAATCCGAGGGACTCGGCGAGCACCGTGCGATCCACGACTGCGCGCGCGGGCGGATCCGCCATGAACGAGACACCAAAGTCGAGCACGTCGCCCTCCGTGTCACGGGACCGCCCCGCGGACCCAGCGACCCTATCCCGAGTGCCCGCGCCGACGGCGAGCCCGCATCGCGCTCGCGACGCCGCTCGACGAGTGCGTCACGGTCGGGCTCATCTCACTCGGCACGGTACGTGGGACCTGCGGCGTCGACCACATGATCAGGGGACGGTGAACACCTCAGGGCCGTCGTCGGTGACCGCGATCGTGTGCTCGAAGTGCGCGGACAGCGAGCCGTCCGCGGTGATGACGCTCCAGCCGTCCTCCAGCACCTCGGTCTCGGGGCCGCGGGCGTTGACCATCGGCTCGATCGCGAACACCATGCCGGGCTTGAGCGTCGGGCCGGGCGTGCCCGGCCAGTAGTTCGGGACCTGGGGCGACTCGTGCATCTCGGTGCCGATCGCGTGGCCGACGTACTCGCGCACGACCGAGAACCCCGCGGCCTCGGCGACCTGCTGGACCGCACGGCCCACCTCGTGGAGCCGGTTGCCCGCCGTCAGCTGGTCGATCCCCGCGTACAGGCTGCGCTCGGTGATGTCCAAGAGCCGCTGGGCCTCGGCGCTGATCTCCCCGACGCCCGCGGTGTAGGCGGCGTCGCCGTGGTAGCCCTGGATGATCGCGCCGCAGTCCACCGAGATGATGTCGCCCTCGCGCAGCGTGTAGTCACCGGGGATCCCGTGGACGATCATCGAGTTCGGCGACGTGCAGATGACCGCTGGGAACCCGTGGTAGTTGAGGAAGTTGGATCTCGCCCCGCGGCGGTCGATGACGTCGGCGGCGACCTCGTTGAGCTCCTTGGTCGTCACCCCCGGGGCGATCGCGGCGCGCGTGGCCTCGTGCATCTCGGCGACGACGCGCCCTGCGAGGCGCATCTTCCGCAGCTCATCAGGGGTGCGTCGCATCCTCAGGCCTGGGCCGCGCCGTCGATCACGTCCACCAGTCTGGCAAAGACCTCGTCGAGCGTGCCCTGGCCGTCGACGTGGGTCAGCAGCCCGCGCATCTGGTAGTGGTCGAGCAACGGCTTGGTCTCGCGCTCGTAGGCGGCGAGCCGCTCGCTGATTGCCTCGGCGGTGTCGTCGGCGCGCTGGATGACCTGTCCCCCGCACACCGTGCACGTCGACGGCCCCGGCGGCGGGTCCGCCGAGTAGACCGTCCCGCAGCTCGCACAGACGCGTCTGGCGCTGAGCCGGGCGACGACGATCGGGGTCGGCACGTCGAGGACGATGCACCTCGTGATCCCCGACTGGCCCGCGAGCTCGTCGAGTGTGTGCGCCTGGGTCTCGGTCCGGGGATACCCGTCGAGGATCGCCCCGCGCGCGCAGTCGGGCAGGATCAGCCGGTGCGCGACCACCTCGCTGATGACCTCGTCGGGGACGAGGTGGCCGTCGTCCATCAGCTTGCGGATCTTCTGGCCGAGCTCGGACCCGGAGCGGACCGCCGAGCGCAGCATGTCGCCGGTCGCGATGTGCGGCACGCCGTAGCGCTCGGCAAGCCGCGGGCACTGGGTGCCCTTGCCGGCGCCCTGCTTTCCCAGGATGACAAGGAGGCCGACGCCCACCATGCCTACTTGAGGAACCCTTCGTAGTTTCGCATCATCAGCTGGCTGTCGATCTGGCGCATCGTGTCGAGGGCCACGCCAACCGCGATGAGCAGCGTGGTCCCGTAGAAGGGAAAGGACGTGATGTGCCAGAGGTGCATGAGGATGCTCGGCACGATGGCGACGGATGCCAAGAACAGGCCGCCGACGAACGTGATCCGGCTGATGAGCTTGGAGAAGTAGCGCTCCGTGGGCGGCCCCGGCCGGATGCCCGGGATGAAGCCTCCTTGCTTGCGGATCAGCTCGGCTTGCTGGTGGGGCTCGAAGATGAT
>PLCI01000024.1:0-4707 GCA_003135595.1 Acidimicrobiaceae bacterium
GATCGACGCGACCTGGGCGATCTCGTTGCGGTCGCCGACCTCCTTTGACTGGCGCGCGATCGCCGCGACGACGGTCGCCACGGCGAGCTCCATGCCGCGCTTGAGCCCCGTCGGGCTCGCGCCGGCCGCGACNNCGTCGCCGGCGACGTCGTTGGTCTTGGTTGCGACCTCTTTCACGAGCTGCGCGCCCATGTTCTCGAAGGGGTCTTCGAGCTCGATCTCCTTGGCGATCGACACGCCGTCATTGGTGATCGTCGGTGCGCCGAACTTCTTCTCGATCACGACGTTTCGGCCCTTCGGCCCGAGCGTGACCTTGACGGTGTCGGCGAGCTTGTTCACGCCTGCCTCTAGGCCGCGGCGTGCTGACTCGTCGAACTTGAGCAACTTTGACATTTGTCCTCCAACGTGCATCGACGGGGTCGCCGCTGGCGACCCCGTCTGGTGCGGTACGAACTTGGCTCTCTACGTCGTGCCTGGCTTGCTACTTCTTCGTCACGGTCGCGAGCACGTCGCGTCCGGTGAGGATCAAGAGGTCCTCGCCGTCGACGGTGATCTCGGTCCCGCCGTACTTCGAGTAGACGACGGTGTCGCCCACCTTGACGTCAAGCGGGATCAGCTCGCCCGTGTTCTCCGCGCGGCGCCCGGGTCCGACCGAGAGCACCTCGCCCTGCTGGGGCTTCTCCTTGGCGGTGTCGGGGATGACGAGGCCTGAGGCCGTCATCTCCTCGGACTCGTTCGGCCTGACCACGATGCGGTCGTCGAGGGGATTCAACTTCATGGAGCGTCTCCTTGGCGTTCGGTTAGCACTCGATCGTTGCGACTGCCAACGTTAGCAGCCGGTGCCCCCGAGTGCCAGCGGGGCCGACGCGGTCCCTCACCGATCGTCGAGGACCTTCGTGGCCGCCACGTGGTCCCACCACGTCTGGCGCCGGGAGTCGACCAGCGGCCAGAGGTAGGCAGCGAGCGGAATCACGACGACCGCCCATGACACGAGCGCCCCGCCGCACCCGTACAGCAGGGAGGGCACCGTGAAGAACAGGGCGACGACGAAGGTCCTCGTGAAGGCCTGCGCGACCGTGATCGACCCACGCCCGCTGACCGGGACGCAGCGGATCTGCACGAGCCGCATGCCGGGGGTCTGGCCCTCGAGCTTGGCGAGGCAGAGCGTCGCGTACGTCAGGAAGACGGGCGACACGATCGACAGGTAGTACACCACGGTGTAGAAGCCTGGGGGGATGTGCAGGCCGGTGAAGGACAGCACGCCCGCGATCAGGTACTCGATCATCAAGATGATCAAGATGTCGACGACCAGCCCGCCGAGCCGACGAAGCCAGCTCGCGTAGCGCACGCCCGCCAGCGCGGCCGTTCGATCGGTGAAGCCCGACGGCGGCAGGCGCAGTCCCACGTCAGCGACCGGTGACCTGGCGAAGCACGACGGTCCCCGCCACCTTGTCGTGGAGCGTCTGGTTACGAGGGTCCCACAGCGGCCACAGCAGGTCCACGAACACGAGGAGGCTCACGATCGGAAGGATGACCTGCACCACTGACGACAGGCCCGGGTACAGGCCAGTGCGGCCCGCAACCTGCGCGGACCCGACCTGCCCGAGGTCAGACTCCCTGGCGAGCAGGATCCCGAACCACCTCATCCCCAGCGTCGCGCGCCACCTGGAGGTGAGGAAGCCCAACGTGTAGAGGATCTGGGTCGCGCCTGACACTACGTAGAAGAACACGAGCTTGGTGCCGATCGGCACGAGCTGCTTCTTGCCGTTGACGACGTGGAAATGCAGCACGCTCAACGGGTCCTGATGCCCGGCGGCCCTCGTGATGAGGATGGCTGCCACCAGGCCGAGCACGCTGTCGACCACGTAGGCGCCGACGCGCCGTCCCCAGCTCGCCAGGTCCGGGGTGTCCGGCAGCGGCTGGGCGCCCGACCCAACAGGGAACGTCGGCAGCGGCTCATGGCTCGACATGGCTCTCCTTGACCGGGCGAGCGTACGCGACGCTCCCGGCGACTCCGACGACGTCGCGTCGCCTACGGCGCGAGGCGCACGACGTCCCAGCCGTCCGCACCGCGCGTGTAGGAAAAACGGTCGTGCAGCCGGTCGCTGCGCTGCAGCCACAGCTCGACGGACGACGCGGCGAGCAGGTAGCCGCCCCAGTGCGCGGGGCGCGCCACCTCGCGACCCTCGAATCGCAGGTCCGCCGCGGCGTAGGCGGCCTCGAGTTCTGCACGGTCCAAGAGCACCGACGACTGCGCCGACGCGACGGCTCCCAGCTGGTGGCCGCGGTCGCGGCTCGCGAAGTACGCGTCCGAGAGTGCCGGGTCGAGCCGCAGCACCGACCCCTCGAGGCGGACCTGGCGACGGTTCGCGGCGTCGAACCACACCGCCGCCGCAGCGGGGTTGTCCGCGAGCTCACGGCCCTTGCGCGACTCGTAGTTGGTGTAGAAGCGCACGCCCTCGTGCGTGATCCCGCGCAGGAGCACGTAGCGCGCGCTCGGGCGCCCGTCACGGGTCGCAGTGGCGAGCACCATCGCGTCGGCGTCGACGGCCGCCTCGGCGTGCCAGCGCTCGAACACGAAGAGTGGGTCAGCACCCGGCGCCCCGGGCGTCGACGTCACGCCGCGTCCAGTCGCAAGGACGGGTCCGCGGACATCGAGAGCGCACTTGCCTGCCCCCGCTCGAGGAGGTGGAAGCCCGCTGCCGCGATCATCGCGGCGTTGTCCGTGCAGTACGCGAGCGACGGCAGCGCGCTCGCGATGCCGAGTCGCTCCGACAGTGCGACTGCCGCGGCGCGCAGCTCGGAGTTCGCGGCCACGCCGCCGCCGAGCGCGAGCGTCCGAGCGCCCGTCAGCTCGACCGCGCGCTCGCACTTGGCGGCGAGCACGTCGACGATCGCGGCCTGGAAGCTCGCGGCCACGTCGGCGGCGGGGGTCTCTGGCGACCTGTCGACGGCCCGAACGACGGCGGTTTTGAGCCCCGACAGGCTCATGTCGAGGCCGACGTCGCGGAGCGGGCGGGGGAAGCGGATGGCCACAGGATCCCCGCTCGTCGACAGCGCGTCGATCTCCGGTCCGCCCGGGTAGCCGAGCCCGAGGTACCGCGCGACCTTGTCGTAGGCCTCCCCGACCGCGTCGTCGATGGTGGCGCCGAGCAGCTCGAACGCCCTCGGCGTGCGCTCGACGACCAGCATCGTGTGGCCGCCCGAGACGAGCAGCGTCACGACGGGCAGCGCGAGGCCCAGGTGCTCCAGATGCGGCGCGACGAGGTGGCCCTCCAGGTGGTTCACGCCCACGAGCGGCACGCCCCAGGCGAGCGCGAGGGCCTTCGCCGCGGAGACGCCGACCAGCAGCGAGCCGACAAGGCCGGGTCCGCGGGTGACCGCGACCGCGCGGACGCCGGGTCGGTGCGCGTCGAGGCCCGCCTCGAAGAGCGCTCGCTCGATGACGGGCGCGATCGCGTCGACCTGGGCTCGTCCAGCGAGCTCGGGGACCACCCCCCCGAACTGCACGTGCAGCGCGATCGAGGACTCGACGACGCTCGACGCGACATGGAGGCGCTCGGTCACGACGGCCGCAGCCGTCTCGTCGCAGCTCGTCTCGATCCCGAGGATCGAACCGGTCGACATGCGTCGAGGCTACGCGGCCTCGATCGACGCGAGCTTCGCGGCATACGAGGGCGTGTGCACGTCGCGCACCCACATCACCACCGCGTCGTCGCCGGAGTGCGGGTAGTAGCCGCGGCGCACGCCGACGGGCGCGAACCCGAAGCGGCTGTAGAGCCGCTGGGCACGGAGGTTGCGCGACGCGACCTCCAAGGTGACGTCGCGGACCCCGGTCGCCGCGAGCGCGCGGATGGCGTCTGCCAGCAGCGCCGTGGCGACGCCGGTGCCCTCGGCCGCGGGCGTCGTCGCGATGGTGTTCACGTGCGCCTCGGCGTCGACCAGCATGACCCCGAGGTAGCCCACGATCTCGCCACCCCTCGTCGCCTTCGTGTAGCGCCGATTCGGCGCGTCGAGCTCGTCGCGGAGGACCCGCAGCGACCACGGGTCGTCGAACTGCGCGGTCTCGATCGCGTGGATCGCGTCGAGGTCGACGCGGAAGAGCTCGGCGACGACGATCGGGTCCACCGCTCAGGCCACCGGACCACGGACCTGGAAGTTCGCGACCGCGTCCGCCTCGCGCAGGTACCACGGGTGCACGTCTCGGTGCGTCCGCGCCGCGGCGCCACCGGCGATCCTCAATCCCACGAGGCGGATCGCCGAGGCGGGCGACGGCACCTGCACGTCGTCGCGCACGACGCGGGCCGCGCCGAGAAGCGCCTCGCGGTGCGCGCGCGCCCCATCGCCCACCAGCACGACGTGGCCGAACCCGTCGAGCCGGGTCGCCAGCACCGCGGGCGCCGCGACGTTGACGGCGACGAGCTCTTCGAAGCCGCGGGCGCTCACGTCGTAGAGGGCCCAGAAGACCTCGCGTCGTCGCGCGTCGACGATGGCCGCCACGCGGCCCGTGACGCCCGCGTCGCAGGCGGTCTGGGCGAGCACGTCGGTGCTTGTAACGGCGAACAGGCCCACGCCGGTCGCCACGGCAAGCCCCTTCGCCGTCGCGATGCCGACACGCAGGCCGGTGAACAGGCCGGGCCCCACGTCCACGATCACGCCATCGAGGTCCTGTGCCGACCAGCCGCGCGCCGCGAGCAGCGTCGCGAT
>PLCI01000024.1:4806-11817 GCA_003135595.1 Acidimicrobiaceae bacterium
GCCGCCACAGGTCCGCGTGCAGCAGGAGCGCAACCGGCGCGTCTGGTCCGCAGCGGTAGTGGTGCACGAGCGTGTAGCTCGGCGAGGTGACGGGGTCAACCACGCCAAGGGCACTCGCGTAGGCGCGCACGAAGGTGGTCTTTCCCGCGCCGAGGCCGCCCGCGAGCACGACGACGTGTCCTGGGCGGCAGAAGCGCGCCAGCTTCGCCGCCACCTCGCCGGTCGCCTCGGGCGAGGTCGTGGTCAGCGTCCTTCGCCTCGTCATCGCCCGGTCGCCAGGGCGAGCTTGGCGCGGACGAGGTCCGCTCGCATCTGCGCGACCACGACGCCGCCGCCTCGCAGCGCGTACGCGGGGTGGAACGTCGGGATCAGCACACGCCCGCGCCACTCGTGCAGGCGGCCGCGCAGCGAGGTGATGCCGAGGTCCGTGCCGAGCAGGACGCGCGTCGCGACGTTGCCGAGCGTCACGACCACCCTTGGGTCGAGCGCCGCGACCTGCGCGTCCAGGTAGCCCGAGCACGCAGCGATCTCGTCGGGAGCCGGGTCCCGATTGCCCGGGGGACGGCACTTGACGACGTTCGCGATGTAGAAGGACGCGCGGGTGAGGCCGAGCTCCTCTTCGATGAGCTTGTCGAGGAGCTGGCCGGAGCGCCCGACGAACGGCTCGCCGCTCAGGTCCTCGTCGCGGCCGGGCCCCTCCCCGACGACGAGCAGGCCGCTGTCGGCGGTCCCAGTGCCGAAGACGACCTTGGTCCGCGTCTCGCTCAGCCGGCAGGCGGTGCACGTCGAGGCCTGCGCGGCGAGTTCGACGAGCGATGCCGCGCTCATCGGGCGGATCGTACCGGCGGTCAGGTCACGACCAGCTTGGGGATGCGCTGCTTGATCCCGCAGAGCACCTCCCAGCTGATCGTCCCGAGCGCCGTAGCCCAGTCGTCCGCGCTGATCCGCTCGGCGCCCTGGGCGCCGAGCAGCACGACCTCGTCGCCGACGTCGACGTCGGTGTCGTCGCCGCAGTCGACGAGGAGCTGGTCCATCGTGACGACGCCCGCGAGCGGCCGGCGAGCGCCTCGTATGAGCACCTGGGCGCCGCCGTCGAGCATCGCGCGCGGATACCCGTCGGCGTAGCCGACAGGAACCGTCGCCACCCGGCTCGGGCGCCCGAGCTCGCGGCGACGCCCGTAGCTCGGTCGTGCACCGGCGGGGAGGTCGCGGATCGCCGACACGCGCGCCTTGACCGACATGACCGGGCGGAGCGCGCCCTCGCCGGCGTCGTCGAGGACGGACTGCATGCCCGGATGGGGCAGGTAGCCGTAGACGCCGAGCCCGACGCGCACGAGGTCGAGCCGGGCCTCGGGAAACCACAGGGCGCCTGCGGTATTCGCGGCATGGAGCACCGCGCCGTGAGGGATCGCGTCCGACACGGCCCCGACCGCGTCTCGGAACGTGTCGAGCTGGCCCCTCGTGAAGGCGTCGGAGGTCGCGTCGGCGCCGTCGGCGACGGGCAGGTGCGTCCAGACGCCGCCGAGGTCGAGCCTCGCAGCCGCCAGGAGCCCGAGGACCGCAGCGAGGTCGCCGGGCGACACGCCCTGGCGGTGCATGCCGGTGTCGACCTTCACGTGCACGGGCACCGTCGGGAGGTGCTCGGCGGCCCGCGCGAGCTCGCGCGCGCCGCGCAGCGAGCCCACCGTGAGGGTGAGGCGGGCGTCGATCGCGTCGCGAAGGGACGTCTCGGGCGCCTCGGCCAACAGCAGTATCTCCGACTCGATGCCGTCGTCGCGCAGCTCGATGCCCTCGTCGACGAGCGCGACGCCCAGCGACGACGCACCCGCCTCGAGCAGCGTGCGCGCGACGCTCGTTGCGCCGTGCCCGTAGCCATCTGCCTTGACGACCGCACAGAGGCTGGCGGGCGCGACGACGCGACACAGCAGCGCGACATTGTGCGCGAGCGCGTCGAGGTCCACCTCCGCCCAGGCGGGGCGGCGCCAGCCCTCAACCGGCACGTGCCCCCGATCGCTCCGCACCACGCGCCCCCAGGATCGCGGCGATCGCACCGGGGATCGCCGACGCGCGGCATCGTGCGCCGAGGGCGGCGCCACCGAGCCCGTGCACGTGCGCCCCGATCGCCGCGGCGAGGTGCGCCGGCGTGCCGCGCGCGAGCAGTCCGCCAATCACCCCGGACAGCACGTCACCGGAGCCCGGCGTGGAGAGGTCGGGCGTCCCGCTCGTGACGACCAGCGTGCCCGGGAGCCCCGGCGTGGCGGTGGGCGTGGCGACGACCGTGGTCGGGCCCTTCAGCAGCACCGTGCAGCCGGTCTGCTCCGCCGCGCGCTGGGCGGCGGCGATCCGGTCCGTGCCGGGCGGACTCCCGAACAGGGCGGCGAACTCGCCGTCGTGCGGCGTGAGGACGACGGGGCTGCCGCCTCGCGACTGGCGGGCGAGGAGCTGCTCGCAGTCAACGACGTGCAGCGCATCGGCATCGAGGACCACCGGCTCGCGAGTCGCGCGCAAGAGCTCGTGGACGGCCGTCTCGAGTCCGCTCGAACGGCCGAGCCCTGGGCCAACCACGAGGGCTCTCGCCCGGTCGAGGGCGTCGCCCGCCACCTTGGCCAGCTCCGAGGCGCTCGCGGCCAGCCGGACCACCTCGACGCCCCATGGGCCGTCCTGGCGGCGCGGCACGTCCGGGGCGCACAAGAGGATCATCCCGGCCTGGACGGCGATCGCGCCCTCGCAGACGAGTGCTGGGGCACCGAGCATCCCGGGGCTGCCCGCGACCACCACGAGGGCCCGTCGCCACTTGTGCTCGTCGCGGCCGAGTGGAGCGACGAGGTCGACGTCCGCGTCGTCAATGAGCCCGACCTGCGGGTCGCGGACCCTGATGCCGAGGGGGGCGACGACGACGTCGCCCGACAGCGCGACGCCGTCCGCAAGCACGTGACCGCGCTTGAGCGCCCCCATCGCGACGGTCCTGGTTGCGCGAAGCGAGTGGCCAGGCGTGACGCCCGTGTCGGGGTCAACGCCCGAGGGCAGGTCGACGGCGAGCACCGGCACGGACGGGGAGACCTCGGGCGCGTCCCACGCACGGGAGAGCCCCGTCCCGAACGCCGCGTCGATGACGAGGTCGGCCCCCTCGATGACCGAGGGCGGCGCGAGAGCGTCGAGCACGCGCACGGAGGCGCCCCGAGCGGCGAGGTGTCGTGCAGCGACCCGACCGTCATCGCCATTCGCGCCTGGACCGCACAGCGCGGCGATCGACGAGCCATAGACGCGGGGCAGCAGCGTCGTCGCGGCGATCGCGACGGCCAGTCCTGCCCGCTCGATCAGCGTGTCGCGGCTGACGCCCCGCATCGTCTCAGCGTCCGCGACTCGCATCTCGTCGGCGGTGACGAGCGGCCTCACCCGGCGGACTCTGCGACGACGACGGCCGCCGCTGAGCCAGCGGTGTGCGTGATGCTCAGGTGCAGCGCGTCGGCCCCGCGGCGCTCGGCGTGGGCGAGCGCGCCATTGGAGAGGACGAGCGTCGGCGCGCCCGCGGCCGAGACGACGACCTCGACGTCACGAAGCGCGAAGGCGCCGAGCCCGACCCCCAGGGCCTTCATCGTCGCCTCCTTCGCGGCGAAGCGAGCGGCCAGCCGCTCGCTCGTCCGAGCACCCGTCGCCGTCGTGGCGCGCTCTCGCTCCGTGAACACCCGCTCAGCGAGCCCGGGCCGGCGCCGCATCGCGGCGGCCAGGCGGTCGACATCGACGAGATCGATCCCGATGCCGACGACGCCCCTCACTCCACCGTCACCGTCTTGGCGAGGTTCCTCGGACGATCGACATTGAGGCCCCGCAGCTTCGCGAGGTGGTACGCGAGCAGCTGGAGCGGCACGATTGAGAGCACGGGGCTCGCGAACTCCGACGCCGCGGGGATGCTGATCGACCAGTCGCCGAAGGACGCGGCCTCCTCGTCGTCCTCGCTGTGCACGATTATCACGCTCGCCCCGCGAGAGGTGACCTCGGCGACGTTGGACAGGAGCTTCTCGCGCAGCTCGTCACCCATGACGATCGCGACGACGACCGTCCCGGGCTCGATGAGCGCGATCGGACCGTGCTTGAGCTCGCCGCCGGGATAGCCCTCGGCGTGCAGGTAGCTCAGCTCCTTCAGCTTCAGCGCTCCCTCGAGCGCGACGGGGTACCCCACGTGTCGGCCGATGAAGAAGTAGTCGCGCGACCCGTGCAGCGACGCGGCGATGTCGCGGACGTGCTCAGCCCCCTTGAGCGCCTTGGCGACCAGCTCGGGCAGCATGGCGAGAGCGGCGAACGCCTCGGCAACGGCCGCGTCGTCCATCGTCGAGCGCACCTGGGCGAGTCGCAGCGCGAGCAGCTCGAGTGCGACGACCTGGGCCGGCACCGTCTTCGTCGACGCGACGCTGATCTCGGGGCCCGCGCGCGTGTAGAGGACCGCGTCCGCCTCCCGTGCCATCGAGGCGTCGACGACGTTGCAGACCGCGACGACCTTCGCACCGAGCCGGCGCGCCTCGCGCAGTGCCTGGAGCGTGTCGATGGTCTCGCCGGACTGGGACACGCCGACCACGAGCGTGCGCTCGTCGAGGACCGGCCCGCGGTAGCGGAACTCGCTCGCAATGTCGACCTCGCACCGGAGCCTCGACCAGCGCTCGATCGCGTGCTTGCCGAGCAGGGCGGCGTGATAGCTCGAGCCGCACCCGACCAGCACGACCCGGTCGACCGAGGCCAGCTCGTCGTCGGTGAGGTGGAGCTCGTCGAGGACGACCCGGCCGTCCTCGCTGCGCCTCGCGGCGAGCGTCGCGCGGATCGCCTCGGGCTGCTCGTAGATCTCCTTGGTCATGAAGTCCGGATGTCCCCCGAGGACCGCGGTCTCGACGTCCCAGTCGACTGACAGCACCGTCGGCTCGACGAGCGCGCCGTCGAGGTCGCGCAGCACCAGTCCCTCGGCCGTGAGGATCGCCACCTGGTCGTCTTCGACCGCCACGAGGTCGCGCGTGCGCTCGAGGATCGCGGGGATGTCGCTCGCGAGATAGGTCTCCCCGTCGGCGCGTCCGACGATGAGCGGCGAGACGCGCCTCGCCGCGACGATCTGGCCAGGCGTGGACGCGTCGAGCACGCCGATGGAGAACGCCCCGGTGACCTCTCGAAGCGCAGCGGTCACCGAGTCGGCAAGGTCGAGGCCCCGGTCTCGATGCTCCTCGATGAGGTGGGCCAGCACCTCGGTGTCCGTGCCGCTCGTGAAGGTGTGGCCGGCCGCGCGCAGCCTCGCGGCGAGCGCCACGTGGTTCTCGATGATCCCGTTGTGGATGACCGCGATGGCGCCCGCGCAGTCAACCTGGGGGTGCGCATTGCCCTCGACGGGAGCACCGTGCGTCGCCCAGCGCGTGTGCCCGATGCCGGTCGTCGCGCCCTCAGGCGCGACGCCGCAACGCTCCTGAAGGGCCGCGACCGACCTCGTCCCGTCGGCCGCCCGGCAGCGCCACAGCGCCCCGTCGGCGCACTGGATGGCGATGCCCGCGGAGTCGTAGCCGCGGTACTCGAGGCGCTCGAGTCCCCCGAGCAGCAGCTCGAGTGCATCATCGGCGCCGACGACACCGATGATGCCGCACATGACCGCAAGGCTACCCGGAGGCCCGTGGGTCCCCGAGTGCGGCGAGGACCACGGCGCGGAGCTCCTCGGCGGTCCGGCGCATCTCGGCGTCGTCCTCTGCCTCGACCATGATGCGGACCATCGGCTCGGTCCCGGACGCGCGCACGAGCACGCGGCCGTGCTCACCGAGCGCGGCGCGCGACTTCTCGACGTGCAGCCACACCTCTGCCGCGTCGGCGAGGGCCCCGGTGTCGGGCACCTGGACGTTGACGAGGAGTTGCGGCACCGGCACGAGCAGTCCATCGGTGAGCCGGTGGAGCGGGCCGTGCTCGGCGACCAGCTGCGCGAGGAGCATGCCGGTGAGCACGCCGTCGCCGGTCGTCGCGCGGTCCGCGAAGATGACGTGACCGGACTGTTCGCCGCCGAGTGACCAGCCGGTGCGCTCGAGCGCCTCGGCGACATGGCGGTCGCCGAGGGGGACCTCGACGACGTCGATGCCCGCGACGCGCATCGCCCGGTGCAGGCCCAGGTTCGACATGACCGTCACGACGATGCCGCCGTTGAGCGACCCGCGGGCGTGCGCGTCCATTGCGAACAGCGCGAGCAGCCAGTCGCCGTCGAGGACGTGTCCCGTCGAGTCGACCGCGATGCAGCGATCCGCGTCGCCGTCGAGCGCGATGCCAAGGTCGGCGTGGGACTCGACCACGGCGGCGGCGACCACGGCGGGTGCCGTCGAGCCGACGCCGTGGTTGATGTTGCAGCCGTCGGGGGCATCGCCGATCGCGGTCACGCGTGCGCCGAGCGCGCGCAGCACGACGGGCGCGATGCCGCTCGCCGCGCCATTCGCGCTGTCGACGACCACGTGCAGGCCGTCGAGCCGCGTCGGCGTCGCCGCGGCGAGCAGCGAGCCCACGTAGGTGTCGACAGGCGCGTCGTCGCGTCGAACGACCCCGACGTGCGCACCGGTCGGCCGCGTCATCGTGGCCAGCCCCCGTGCCACCTCGCGCTCGATCTCGGACTCGACGGCAGCGGCGAGCTTCGCGCCCTTCGCGCTCAGCACCTTCAGCCCGTTGTCCTCGAATTGGTTGTGCGACGCGGACACGACGACGCCGGGGATCCGGTCCGTCGCGCACCTGGCCGCGACCCCGCCTGTCGGGAGCACGCCGAGGTCGGTGACGTCGGCGCCCTCCGAGGCCGCGCCGGCGCTGACCGCAGCGGCGAGCATCGCGCCGCTGCGTCGCGTGTCGCGGCCGACGTGGATCTGGGAGGGGTGCAGCACCCGCACGACGGCACGCCCGAACGCGAGCGCGTACTCGGGGGTCAGCTCGTCGTTGGCCAGTCCCCTGACACCGTCAGTGCCGAAGGAGAGCGGCGCCACGCGTCTAGCGCTTCGAGTACTGCGGCGCCTTGCGGGC